>CAZKEO010000447.1:0-2375 GCA_964551785.1 uncultured Eubacteriales bacterium
TTTCAACCTATATGAGGCTAGTTTTTAGATTTCGGTATTCTTTCCACCCATCATTAGGGAGGTTAAAACATTAATGCTTGTTCCGGTAAAAATGGTTAGGTATGGAATGGGCAATTATTCAATCAACATGAATTGGTTTACCAGTTATGTTGGCGGCCTGAGAAGGGGGAAGAAAAAGGACGCAAAGAAGCCTGCTGTAGAACGGTTAGTTAAGATCCTAATGAACTCCTGGGCAAGTCTTAAGCGCCGGCTCAACGTGCGAATCAAGGCCACCGAGAGAGCAGGGCTAGCTTCTAGTATGCTGGGCATTACTTCATTATTTAGGACTAAGAGTTCACTGTCCTGTAGGACTTCGGCAGTTGCAGGGTAGGAGCCGTTTTCGAGTAGTAATACCTCAGCAAAACAATCGTATGGGCCGCACCAATCGAAAATCTGTTCAGTACCCTCCGGTGTCGATTTGCTGAGTTTAACTTGTCCCGAAAGGACAAAATAAACCAACGATCCAATCTCTCCTTCCACAAACAATAATTGCCCTCTACGGTAGCGACGTTCTTTTAAATGAGGGAGCAAGAGAGAGACATCCTGAGGGGTTAAAGACGAAAACAGAGAAAATCGTAGCAGGTCTTCAGGCTTAAACACGAATTGTACCTCATTTCTGAGTAGGAGCACGATGCATTGTGCCTCTACTCTGTTACCGGCTAGGAAAAAATATGTTATAATAAAGTGTTTTCAAGTCAGAGGCTTGCAATTGTAACTATAGGGTGGATATTGGCATACAATAAATGAGGAGACCATTAAGTCTCCTCATTTACAAGTGTGCCCAGTAAACTCATTCACGATAAAGGCTGAGGAGGAATCGGGAATGTTTGACATAGAATTGACTCAGGTACGCATACAACCGACCATCGACACCCCTTTTCGAGTAATGGCCATATTTGTTGCCATAGTATTGGTTGCAATTATCGTAATTCATCCCAGCTAATTGTAGAGACGTCAACTTCTTTTCGATGTATTAATAGTTGTATCATAAATGGTAAATGAACAAAGAACAAGTAGGTAAAGAGCATCCTCTCCAGAAGATGCTCTAATTGATTGTTTAGAATGCAAATTTAGCTTATCTTTTGAGTTTGCTAGTTAACTCTTGCCAGAAACGATTTGTTTCATAGCCAAGGCGCCAGATGGCAATTCCTCTAAGACGATAACTTTTGACAAAACCGAAGCGAATCTTGGCGGATAGTTCATTTTCATACCATACTGTATGTCTAACTCGTCCTATCCAGTAATAAAAATATGGTTCAACAGCTGGGTCAGACCAAAGGGCGCGGGCGTTAGTACGCGTGATCAATCCGGGAATATCTCGCATGGGAAGAATTTGAGTTGGCTGGCTGGACCAATCATAACCATAGACCGGAATTCCCAAGAGTATTTTTTCGCGAGGAATGTAGCGGATGGCATAGTCGAGCGCTTGGGTCATCCACGGTAAACTTGCGATTGGCCCAGGTGAACCGCCAGAATAGTGCTCGTCATAGGTCATCAAGGTGATTGAATCGCAGAACCGCCCAATTCCAGCAAAGTCATAGCCTGGAGCTTCCCACTCTGAACGTTTGGCAGGTATAGCGATGGTTAAGAGTAATCCTCGTTCAAGTAATGAGGCTTTTAGGGATTCTAGGAAAGCCAGAAATGGAATTCGGTAAGGGGCTTCTACCCCTTCAAAATCCACCTGTACGCCTGCCACCTTAGGAGGAAGTAAATTAATCATTTGGCTTATGCAACTCCGCTGGGCAGCGGTCGAGGACAAAACAGAACGCAAAGGTAGGGGATCAAAGATTGTTCCATTAAAATTATGGAAAAGAATAAGCGGTGCAATCCCTCGTGTAGTGGCCTCTTGAAGTGCTAGCTCATTAACCTGACCGCTGAACTGACCATTTGGAAGAAGTTGAAAGGCAAAGTCAGCATAAACATCAATGTGGGAACCATGTTGTCGAAGCGAGTTTAATGAGCGCAAGTCCCCTTGAAAATCCTCAGATACATAAGCAAGGATCCATAATCTTTTGCCGATTAGTCGTCGATCTGTGGGTGTCCAATTTGAATTCAAACAGACCTCCTCCTCATGTTGCGATACTCCTATGATAAGATATGAGTGTGAAGCGAAGAAATTTTCTTTTTCAGAGTGGTAAAATAAGGTTAAAATGAGGTGCTGAAATGAATCGTAATTTTATTAATGATTTGAAAAGGATTTATAGTTTACTGAATTATTGGGAGGAGCAGACTAAAGAACGTGATTATCCTATGATATGGGAGAGAATGCATGAGACTAGCTGCGCCCAAATCGGTCGAATGTTGGCAGAAAAAAGGAATGTAGCCATGGAACAAGA
>CAZKEO010000448.1:0-2374 GCA_964551785.1 uncultured Eubacteriales bacterium
TATAATACTATAATATCACCAGGCTCTGCAAGATCAAGTGCTTTACTAAGTAACAGATTATCGCCAGGACGTGACTTAACGGTAAATGCTGGACCAAGTAATGGTACGTCATTAAGAGGACGAATTTTGCCATTCATACATGACATACGGTTCATACTATCTGCTATATTCGCTACTGGTATTCCTCTAAAAGAATCAATTAAAGTTTTAGGCGGTCGATCATTATGTGGAAAAATACGAAATCCTACATTTGACATTATTCATGCTCCATTCTTATTACTAATTTATAAGGTTATTGTTGAGGACCCTTCGAGTCTTTCTTGTCCCAACTCCTGTACGCTTACTAGAATCTATCTAAATCCTAAACTTAGACACAATCATTTGTAGGCTTCCAGCCATACTGGATAGATCCGTACTGGAAGAAGCAATTTCTTGGATCGATGCAGATTGCTCTTCCGTCGCAGCAGATACCGTTTGTGTTTGACTGGTAGTCGCCTTACTGATTCGCGCAATGTCTTTTACCGCGGATACAATTTGCTGACTACCACTTGCCATCTGCTCAATGGCCGCTGAGATATCACGGATTTCATCAGACACATTTTCAACAAGGGAAGCAATCTCGACAAAGGATTGTCCAACCAGATTAGCAACTTCAGTACCCTTCTTTACTTCACTCGTACCTTCGCTCATGACTATTACAGCCTTATCAGTGTCTGCCTGAATCTCTCCGATTAAAATAGCAATCTCTTTTGCTGATTGTTGAGACTGTTCCGCTAGCTTTCTAACCTCTTCCGCTACTACAGCAAAACCGCGCCCTTGTTCACCCGCACGGGCAGCTTCAATCGCAGCGTTTAAGGCTAATAGATTAGTTTGGCCCGCTATTCCCGAGATAGTATTAACGATTTGCCCAATTTCCTTAGAGCGCTCACCAAGTTTAGCCACCACTTGCGCCGAATTATTTACCGAAATTTCGATATTAGCCATCTGACTGGTAACCTTTTGCACGGCTTTCCCACCGTCTTGGGCGGTATTGGATGTTTTTTGGGCTGTAGCAGAAACACTACCCGTGTTTACAGCAATTTGCTGAAGACCTGCTGACATCTGTTCAACAATATTCATTGTATTATCCACTGTCTGCATTTGATTCATGGTTCCGTTAGCTACATCTGTTATTGCAGTTGCTACTTGATCTGCAGCCTGCGCTAATTGTTCCGTACTTGCTGTTAGTTCTTCAGAGGAAGCTGATACGGTTTCGCTTGCCTCCTGAACGTTAACAATAATTTGCCTGAAATTTCCTATTGCTACCGATACAGCGCGGGCCAATATTCCAATTTCATCCTTAGATGAGGAAGTAATATTCACTGACAGATCTCCGTCACCAATCTTGGCAACTTGCTTGGAGATTTCCTCGATCGGGCTTAACAGTTTAACAAGAAACATCCATGCAACAAACCCGACAATCATAAGACTTACTAAAAGAGAAGCGATCATTGAAACTAAACTTGCATAAAAGTCGCTTTTAATCTCAGCCTTAGGCAAGCTAACAAGAGCAAGCCACTCCGTATTCTTGATAGGCACAACCAACGCCAGGGAGTCTCTCCCTACTAAGTCCTGGTATGGAGTAAGATGTCCTGGATTCCCTATAAAGGAATGTAGCATGTCCTCAGGGATCTTTTTTTGTTCTTTGAACAAATCACTATTCGTATGGGCTAGCAACGATCCATCTTGCGCAATAATGGCAACCACTCCCGTTGACCCGACTTTGATTGACGCCAAAAAATTCTGCAGTATGGCTAAGTCCACAGACTGCGCAACCATTCCCACCATTTGTCCATCTTCCCCTTTGACGGGCTGGGTAACAACAACGGAAGGGACTCCTGTTGCTCTGTTAATCAGGACATCACTAATGTGGGACTTTTGATCATTCATAGTGTCTTTGAAGAACTTACGATCTGATAAACTAGCTCCTATCGCTTTAGCCTCGTACGGGGCTGTGGCGATACGAGTTCCTGATGAATTGATAAAAACTAGATGGTCAGCTCCCCAAGTCGCGCCAAAATATGTGTCGATCTTCCCTTGTATACGCGAAGCATCTCCTGACTTCAGGTCATGATCTTCGCCATAAAATTTTCCGCTTCTTGAAAAGGAAGAAAATAATTCACTAACCTCACCCGCAAGTTCAAGAGCCTGACCATTCATATCCAGTTCAGTACTATTTAATGTTCTTCCATAGAGAACATACATGCCTGATCCACCGACGATGAGACCTGTCACTAGAAGAGCGATTAACAGCAATGTAATTGTTTTGGCTTTAATAGACATTATTCTTATTCTCCTTTATTTTTAAAAAATACTTTCTAATGGGATATGTAAG
>CAZKEO010000449.1:0-2367 GCA_964551785.1 uncultured Eubacteriales bacterium
GTTGATCCTAGTCATGCTACCGGAGTACGCAGTCTAGTGAGTCCCATGTCCAAAGCGGCAATTGCCGCCGGTGCTGATGGTCTGCTGATTGAAGTTCACCCTAATCCGGAAAAAGCATTATGTGACGGGGCCCAGTCCCTAACCATCCCACAGTACCATTCCCTGGTTAAGGAGTTAGCGCCAGTAGCAGTGGCATTACAGCGCCAATTAGGGGCAACTAACCTGATCGGAATTTAGCTTAGTAAGATATCATTTTATAGGGGGGAATTAAAATGACTACAAATGCAATTAAACTGGATGAGTTAAGTAATGTTTGGTCCTCACAGAGCAATTTACCTGCAGGGGAACATTTACAAGAAATTCTGTACCTTGGTCCAGAAGGAACTTTTTCCGAAGCAGCCTGTCAGAAATATTTGCGCACTGTAGGCTACCAAGGTGTAGCAATGGGTAGGGACTATCCAACCATCCCGGAGGTAATTGCTGCAGCTGCGGCGGATACAAATTGTCTAGCGATAGTACCAATGGAAAACTCTAGTGAAGGTTCGGTTAACGTAACTCTGGACATTTTAGCTGCTATTGGCGATAAATTGAAAATCTGTGGGGAGGTAATTCTCCCTGTCCACCATCATCTCCTAGGTTTACCTGGCACAAAAATTGAGCAGGTGGAAGAGGTGCTCTCCCATCCTCAGGCTTTAGGCCAGTGCCAACAATCCTTAGGCCTAAAAATCCCCGGGGTCAGGCAGATAGCCACCGCAAGTACAGCCGAAGCCGCCCGCTTGGTAGCCAAAGAAAAACAGCATAGTTCGGTTGCTATCGGAACGCTGCAAGCAGCCTTACAGTATGGGCTAGTGGTGCTAGTACCAGAGATTCAGGATGCTAAAAGCAACTGCACTCGTTTTGTACTCCTGGGCCACCAACTAAATGCCCCCACTGGACATGATAAAACCTCCTTGGTATTTACCACTACTGATAAGCCAGGCTCCTTGTATAAGATTTTAGGCGTTTTGGCCAGTCGAGATATTAACCTGACTAAAATTGAATCTCGTCCCACCGGCAAGCGCTTGGGGGAATATCTTTTCCACCTGGATTTAGAAGGCCATTACCAGGATAAAATAGTAATTGAGGCTATCGAAAGCATGAGTGCACTAGCTTCCTGGCTGCAAATGCTGGGTTCTTATCCTCAAGCTGCCAAAAACCTTCAGCCCTAAGCAAATATCGTCATTGAACCTTTCCATGCGTTGTTTCTAGTTAACCAGTGAAGGAGGGTGAGCTTGTGGGAATGAATGAGCTGCGTGGGGAAATAGATAAAATTGATGACCAAATAGTAGGTCTGCTCGGCCAGCGGGCTAAACTAGTGCAAAAAATTGGGGAACTTAAGCAGAACAAAAAAGGGATTAGGGATGTGGAAAGGGAGCGCCAAGTGCTCCTTCGGGTAACTAAACTGGCTGAAGAGCAGGGAGTTTCTCCCCAATTTATCGAAGAAATTTTTCTTCTAATGTTTCGTCATTTTACTAACCTTCAAAAAAGATTAGGTCAAAATTTGCATTCGTTACTTGGTTAAATTGACAGTCAAGTAGCTTGAAAAATAATATTTTCCACATTACAGGTAGGTAGAACTAATCACTCTAGGGTGAAGGCAGTTCTATTCACCTGTTTTTTTGTATATAACTGCAATAATTGGGCAAAAATCCTAGACAAGACTAGGAGTTTTATCTCGTATCCAAAGAATGCTATTTATTCTATTCAACGAGTGCTGTTGAATGAATGGAGGAAGGTGTATTTAGATGGCACTAATTAAAACCAGAGATGCGCTGGTAGGCGAGGATCAAAGGGAAGCAGATATTTATAGTGGGGTTATTATCGGGAATTATGAGGAGTTTGTTAATCCGGCGATGGCCAAGCTGTTTAGATTTATGGGTTTAAGCTCGGTGGAGTCCCGAGCATCAGGTGTCCATATCTGGGATGTCCACGGCCGAAAATATCTAGATTGTCTGGCTGGCTACGGGGTTTTTAATGTTGGACACTGTCATCCTAAAGTTATTGGCGCAGTTCAAAAGCAATTAGGCAAAATGCCCTTAAGCAGTAAAGTATTGTTTAGTGCCCCCCAAGGCAGGCTGGCCGCCAAGTTAGCCGAAATTACCCCCGGAGACTTACAGTATAGTTTCTTTTGTAACAGTGGAGCAGAGGCAGTAGAAGGAGCGTTAAAAGTTGCCCGTCTCGCCACAGGAAGATCTAAGATCATTGCCACCACCAACGGATTTCATGGCAAAACCCTTGGAGCGTTAAGTGCAACTGGGCGAGAGGTTTTTCGCCGGCCTTGTGAACCCCTGCTTCCAGGCTTTACCCATGTTCCTTTCGGGGATGTCG
>CAZKEO010000450.1:0-2365 GCA_964551785.1 uncultured Eubacteriales bacterium
ATATACTTACCGGCATCCCCTCCGTAGTCTATGGATTTCTTGGCGCTAGCCTACTCGTCACAACATTTGAAACTACTTTTTCTCTATCCCAAGGGGAATCTCTATTCTGCGCCTCCCTTGTACTATCAATCATGGTTATCCCCTACATTATTGGAGGGAGTTATTCCGCGTTGAAAGGGATTCCACAAGAATATCGGGAATCCGTATTAGCACTAGGAATCTCCAAACCCTATCTGGCTATTCATGTTTTACTACCAATGGCGGGCAAAAGCATAGGTAGCGCCATCACTCTAGCTTTTGGTCGAGCTGCGGGTGAAACCATGGCAGTACTCATGTTAGCAGGCAACACCTTAACCCTGCCTGGCTCCTGGTTCAGTACTGGCGAGCCATTGTCGGCCTTAATCGCCCTAGAATTAGGTAGCGCTGAAGTCGGTAGCCCTCATTATCCGGCCCTCTTTGCCGCTGGACTGACATTACTCACCCTGACAGCAACGATTAATATTGTTTTACATCTTACCCATGATAAGCAAGAAAATGAGGTCCTTCCAAAATGAAGCTACGCACTTTTTTTAACGGCTTATGGCTAACTTTATTTTGGGCTTCTGGCCTACTTATTCTCCTTCTCCTCGTGGCTATTTTTTCATACCTATTATTAAAAGGTGGTAAAGTTCTGTCTTTAGAATTTGTAACCCAGGCACCAAAAGGTCTATTCCTTGGAATGGAAGGCGGTATCTTACCAGCCATCAAAGGGACCCTCGCCTTAGTGGCCATTTCCACAACCCTGGCCACCATTCCTGCCCTGTTGACAGCTATTTACTTAGCCGAATACAGCGTACCAGGAAAAATTACAACTTGTATCACAGTATTCATTCAATGCATGGTAGGTCTTCCTTCGATTCTCACGGGTCTATTTGGCTATGCACTGTTTGTCGTCTACATGGACTTTGGTATTTCCCTTCTGTCAGGCAGTTTAACACTAACTATTATGATTTTCCCTACCTTAGTTGTACTCATGAAAGACGTATTAGTCGCAGTAAATCCTGATTACCGTCTCTTGACTACTTCCTTAGGTTTATCCCGTTGGTATGTACTACGGCGTGTCATACTACCAACTGCCCTGCCAGGACTAAGTAGCGCTATCTTACTAGGAATGGGCTATGCTACCGGCGCTACGGCACCGATCATGGTAACAGCAGCAGTGATAAGTGCCAAAGGTTCTCTCCACTTGTTAAACCCAGTTATGGCCTTGCCTTATCATCTTTATATCCTATTCAGTCAACATATCTCACTAGAAAAGGCCTATGGCACTGCTCTATTCTTTGTATTATTGTTACTTTCTTTCAACCTTCTCGCTGCTCTGCTGAGATACTTTTTCCAAAAGGAGGACCACTCGCTATGACAATTTTTCTACAAAAATTCAGCACTTGGTATGGCACTACGCAAATTTTAGATAACATTACCGCCCAATATAAACCCAATATCATTTCCGCCATCATTGGCCCTTCCGGCTGTGGAAAAACAACATTACTAAAATCCATCAATCGTACGGCAGAGTTAAGTACAACTTTTCATCACAAAGGTCAAATCCTCCTACAAGGTTCTGACGTGTACAAAGAAACAGATGTCACTACCATAAGGCGTAGGATCGGAATGGTATTTCAGAAACCAAATCCTTTCCCCATGAGTATTTACGAAAACGTGCTCTTTGGCCCTCACTATTATGGAATTAGTGAGCAACAAGAACTTGATCTAATCCTTGAAAACTGTTTGCAACAAGTAGGTTTATGGAAAGAAGTCAAAGATAAACTAAACGCTACTGCCAAACAACTCTCCGGTGGTCAGCAACAACGCTTAGCCATCGCTCGTGTCTTGGCCGTCCAACCCAAAATCTTATTATTAGATGAGCCCTGTTCTAGTTTGGATATCATGTCTACAAGAATTATCGAAGAGTTATTACAAAACTTATCCAAAGAACTCACCATTATCATTGTTACCCATAATTTACCCCAAGCCAGACGAATTGCGGAAGAAACCTTCTTTATGAATAATTGACAAGTCCTAGAAAATAACAACACTGAGCTACTATTTACCCAACCACAACATCAACAGACACAAGATTTTTTAGCTGAGTAGCAAACTTTCATTACATTTTTCTACCTATATATATATTGTCTTAAATAAATTATATCTATATTGTTGGTCTGCCAGGAAATAAATATAGGGCATCGCTTGCTTCCTAGTAACGCCGCTCAACCCTATATTTATTTCCTGACGATTACCATTTATAATATTTAATGCAACCTATATATGTATTGCATTAAATAATTTGCATTCAGGTATTTAACCATAAGGGTCGGTTAAGTGC
>CAZKEO010000451.1:0-2364 GCA_964551785.1 uncultured Eubacteriales bacterium
TTTTTAATTATAAAGGTTCCGCCAAAGTTCGGATAACCCCTTCAGGGAAGCGTATATTTTATTAGCCTGTTCCAGTGACAAGAGCCCTGTACCGCAAGTAGGAGTAATTAGTGCTTGCTGAATCAGTTGATCTCTCTGCACACCTCGCTTGACTAGAGTGTTAATCTGCTCCTGTAGCTTATTATATAAGCTGGCTGTATCTTCCTCGGCAATCTTCTCCGAAGTTGGGACGATGCCCCAGCCGATTACTCCACCTCGCTCCAAAAACTTATTTATAGCTTCGGTAAAGGGCGCAAGGCTTTCGAAATATTCATAAGCATCAAAGAACAGCACATCTACCTCAGTTTCCAAAATAATCGACCAGTCAGAACCAGCACAGATATGAACCCCCGATAAGCCTTCCTCTTGTTGAATCGTCTCAATAATAGCCTTCAAATCCTCTTGAATCATCTCTTTAGTTAAGGTAATGTGAGTGGATAACCCACAGGCATAAATCCCTGGGTCATCAATCGATATGAAGACTGGATAACCGAGTGTTTTGATTTGCCGTGCCTGCCACTTGGCCTGCAACTGCACAGTTTTAACTATTACATCTCTTAATTGGGGGTCATAATAAGCTGCCCTGCGTTCTGGGTCAGTGATACTAAAGCCGACCGATACCGGACCTGTAACTTGCCCTTTAATCATTTGTCTAGGCTCCTGATCATTTCGCAGGGCTTCCAGAAATGCGTAAAATCCTTTCACCCCAGCTGGAGGCAGGGCAAACTTGTTTAAGGCCTCTGAATCACCTTCCTCAACAGCTAGATACTGACTATAAAACTCAGTCAGGTTATCTAGCCAATCCGCTTGATCAGTTGTAAAGACCAGACGCTCATTCTCTCCAGGATTTGCCACCACTCTGACTAGACCAAAATTAATTAAGGGATATACAGACTGCTCGATAAAACCTTCCTTAACCTCACCTTGGGGTAGCTGGGGCCAATGAGGGAAATCAGGTAGATATTCTTTAATAAAGTTTACCGCCTCAGCAGTCGTACGATGGGGAAGGCTGCCAATGCCGGTGGCCATTCCTTTTGGGTGCCAATTTTTCATGATCTTTTCCTCCAGTAAATTCTCTCTAATTAGCAGTCTAGTTGCAATATATGGGGTTGAAGGCCCACTTCGTCGATTAAAAGTTTGATTGGCTCCGGAGCTAAAGTTGCTAACTCCTCGCCTACCAAAGCCCGCAAGACACCTTCCCAAAGATTTGCCCCTAAGGATCTCCCGTTGAGCTGGGGGGTAAGTGTTATCAACTTACTCAATTTGCGCTGGCGCAGTTGCGCAATATCCTCCGGACGGACAGTGCTAGTGAGGATTACTTTCCCAGCCAAATTAGCTGGGAGGTGACGATAAATAAAATGAAAATCCCCTGCAATTAGCTCTGCTTGGTCATACTGATTTGCAAACCTCGGCACAATGCGATTTTGCTTTTCCCCGAGGGGATAAAGTAAGGCCAAGGGTAACAAGCGCAAGAAGGGTAATGTTACTAAAGCTACGTAATTAAAGACTGCCAAACTACGAAAAGCCAAAGGTAATCCCAGACCAAACATTGCGTCCCCAACCACCAGCTTTCCACCTAGCCGAGCCAGTACTCTAGCCATCGCTGGCCGATCCAGCGCCGAGACTAAGAGGATTGCTTTACCTTGGATAGCTAGCTGTCCTTCAGCAACTAAATTTTCGATTAATAAAGGTTCTAAAACCTGCTTGACCCAACTACCATCTACTAATGGAGTAATTTTAACCGCTGCAGCTAATTTCTGCCCGAGCGGCAATGGAAAGGCCCGCTTACCGGCATAATAGTAACGGTTTACCCCTCCAAGACAAAGCACATCAACCTTACCATCAAGACAACGAAGTAGTTCCAGAGCCTCTGGCACCTTGCCATTTGTTCCAATCCGCTCTAAGCTAATTACTTTGCCTTTCAACTTAAGCTGATGTTGAAAATCACCGCTAGGTGCTCCCAGACTAACACTGATCACCCTCAGCAAGTAATCGTCACCTTCATTCTTCTGGTATTCCTATTATCTTATGCTCATCGATTTTATTGTATGTCAAAACCATCTTCCAAAACTAGCAGGAGAGCCATTGTTGGTTGGATAAAAACCGCTTTTTTGCCCCCGTCATCGTATATCAGCAAGGCCAGCTCTTTAGCTCCACCTAATTTCGGGACTGCTTGAATCTGGGCATGGGGCACATCTTTCATAACTTCCGTCTTCAGTAAATCACGGAAAGATCCCCGAAGCACCACCTGCAAGGCTGTTAGAGGTATTGTCAAAACCTCTTTCGCTCCCACCTTTAAGATTAGTTTTTCCAAGGTCAAGACAT
>CAZKEO010000452.1:0-2334 GCA_964551785.1 uncultured Eubacteriales bacterium
AACAGCTCCTGGTAGCTTGCTTTCGTCTGCTTATTGGCGTTGATAACGGCGAGGTAATACGGGAAGCTGTATTGATCAAAACGAGGCGGTGAAATCGAGTGGCCATTGGATTCAATCTGAATAATTGCTTGCACAAACCAAAATGCCTGAATCGCTTCATAGATATCTTTTGCTGGTCCTGCCGGCACGTTCTTGCAATTTTGCGCAATTTTAAGAAGCTCCTGGCTTCTTGGTCCGCTTGTCTGAGCAGCCATTCTTTCAGCAAGCTCTGCAAAACGATTTGCAAAATGAATTGCCGCATTAGAAGTGATTAATACAGCTTCCAGGAAGTTTCTCTTTTTAATAAAGGCGGGATCATTTTTATTCGCATTTTCCAAGGCGTCTGTTGCTTCCTTGATAATGCCGTTGAATCCGATCTTAAGTACTTTGGCATAGTCAACACCGATATGACCTACACCATTGAAGTAATAGTTCCCCACGGTGAAAATATTGTGTTCAATTGCGTCCTTTGTTTCCGGATACATGTACTGAGTCGCCAATTCATTTACAGTCTTTCCATCCCAGTAAGAAAACGCCTCTCTTAACTTGCTTTTGGATTCCTCGCTGATTTCAAATACGTCGCCTTTTCTTAGCGCTAATGTTTCAAATTCATCCAGCAGCCACTTATAGGAATATTCCGGAAAAACCTGTGTTGAAAAAGGAGCTTTCGTTAAATTTCCTACTACCAATTCATTGTCTCTTATAACAATAGGAAGATTATGTAACACATGCTCCAGAGACTTAGCCCTTCTTAAAATGATAGGAAGATTTTCAGTGGTGCGATATGATTCTGTAACTAAAACAGCTCTTTCCCATTCCACCTGTGGCTTACCCTTAGAGAGTTCATCAATTAAGCCTTGAATTCTTGGGCTTATACTTACATTTGTTATATCCAAATTATTATTCATAACTTACCTCCGTTGATTTGAGAAAATATTTTTTTATAACTCCCTTGTAAAAAGCACCTGCGATTAAGCCTCCAATGATTGTTGCAAAGATAGGCACAATCAGTCCGTAATAGTTTGTGCCTAAAGCATTATCTTCCCACCCGCTGATCATAAGAAAGATACGTGGTCCGAAGTCTCTTGCCGGATTCATTGCAAATCCTGTCAAAGGCCCTAACGCAATGCCGCCGAAAATAACGCTTGCACCTATCGCGATTGCCGGAATACCGGCCGAAGGAGCCGCGCCATTATTCGGATCAGTAGTAGCAAATACCGTCAATACCAGTCCAAATGTTAAGAACATTTCGTTGACAAAGGCTGTAGCCATACTTACCGACGGACCTGCCGCAGTTACGAATATGCCGCCGACACCCAGCCCTTCCGTTGTTCCTCTGACGATGCCGTTTGCCTCTTCAAACGCCAATATGTTTGTTCTGAACAGGAAATATACCAATGCCGCCGCAGTGACACCTCCGATGATCTGGGCAATAATATACGGAATGACTTTTTTCTTGTCAAACCCGCCAAATGCCGCCAGCGCTATGGTAACTGCCGGGTTCATATGCGCCCCGCTGATGCCCGCCACTGCGTACACTGCCAGTGAGATTGCCGCGCCCCAGCAGGCTGCCATCCCCGCATAGCCCAAATCACTTAATTGAAGGACTAACACCGCTACCGAACCAAGACCTATTGTTACAAAGAAAAACGTGCCAAACCATTCAGCCAAACACTGAATTTCCAAAGAATCTTTTTTCATTTAGAAAATCCTCCTTTACCATCTAGGAGAAGTAACGGATTCCGGTTTCTGACCCATACCCCTCAATACACTTAAGCCGACTTCTCTGGCCTGTAAAACGGCTTGCCTGACAGCACCGGCGTCACCGGTGAAGGTGATTATTATTTCACTTGAGTGACAAGTTCCTACGGATGGACTCGCATAAGTAATCATCTCAATATTTGCTGTTTTGAGCGCCACATCGGCCATCAGCATGCCTACTGCCGCAGGCGCACCTACCGTTATACCGAATGCCTTTCCCACCGGTGCCGAAAAAGCTTTTTCCAGTGCAAAGCTTGCTCTTGCAGTATAATGCAGCTCAATATGTCCGGCATCGCATCCATATACATTCCCGAAGTTCTCATCCAGTTCACCCAGCTTAATTTCGACTGCTCTTCTAGAATCGGAAACGTCCTCAGATGCAAAAATAATCGTACTGCCGTGTCCGGCGCCGCCTTTTGTATCCCTTGCAAATTCCACTGAAGCTATGATTGAATTCGTGGCTTTTACAGCCGCATCCGCAGACATTACATGGGGCGCTCCGCCGGTTCTGGAGCTTACGATTCCAATCGCCCG
>CAZKEO010000453.1:0-2327 GCA_964551785.1 uncultured Eubacteriales bacterium
GGGGTAGCAGTTGGCAGGAAATAACCCTTGCAGAAGCAGACAAAATATGGGATGATTGCAAGAAATTAGAAAAAATATAAAATTTTCAGCAAAAAACAGGAAAAAATGCAGGAAAACTTTGCTGATAGGCAGGAAAACCCATTAGTTTAGCGAATAAGCTAAAAGTAGTACTTTACTTAATTTACAGGAGGGGTTTGTTGTGAACAAATCAGAACTGGTGAGCAGTGTAGCTGAAAAAGCAGAGCTAACAAAAAAAGATGCAGAAAAAGCAGTAAATGCCGTTTTCGCCTCAATCGAAGGCGCTATGGCGAAAGGTGACAAGGTTCAACTAGTCGGCTTCGGTACCTTCGAAGTACGGGAGCGTGCTGCTCGCAAAGGTAGAAATCCTCAAACTGGCGCGGAAATCGAAATTGCCGCTGCTAAAGTTCCTGCCTTTAAGGCTGGTAAAGCCCTCAAGGATGCTGTTGAATAAACTGCAAATACCTAATTGACTGATAAAAATTGGCTGGCGCCAAGACCTGTTAAACAGGTAATAGCCCTAGGAGCATTGCTACTAGAACTACAATTTAATTTAGGTATAAAAATCAGGTTCGCAGGAACCTGATTTTTGGTATTTATATTGATAATCTACTAGAGGAGGAAGCAGGATGAGGTTGGATAAATACCTGAAGGTATCCCGGCTTATCAAAAGAAGGACGTTAGCTAAGGAAGTTTGTGATAGTGGACATGTGCTGATTAATGATCGGGTAGCAAAGGCATCTAGTGAAATTAAGCCTGGAGACCAGTTGTTGATTAATTTCGGCCAAAAACAGATTAGAGTAGAGGTGCTTTATGAAGCTGAAAATGTTAAAGCACAGGACGCTAAGGAAATGTACAAAGTTTTGGAATAGTTACCTTGCCTAGAATAATATCCGGCTCTCCGGTTCAAACTGTGGTAAGAAGTTTTTTGCCAGCAGTAAAAAATTTTTGCCGGAGGGATGGATATGAAGATTAGCAAGAAGATCTTGATTGGGAGTCTAGTGCTGGTATTAATGGCAGTCGCAGGTACAGGTTGTCTCAAGAAAGCCCAGCAGAAGCCGTTGCCAAGCCCCCAAGCTGAACTTAAGTCTGAGCCTAAAATCACCTTGTTTATAAACGATACCGGTCAAAAAAAGCAAATAGCTATGGAAGAATATCTAGCTGGCGTAGTAGCTGCCGAAATGGATACCTCCTGGCCAGTTGAGTCATTAGCAGCACAGGCCATTTTGGCAAGGACCTTTACCTTAGAAAACATCCAGGCTGGGCGAATTAAAAAGCTCCACGGGGCAGATGCTTCGACTAGCGTAGAAGAGTTTCAAGCTTATGCGCCCGAAAAGATTAATGAGAATGTCAGGAAAGCAGTAGCTATGACTAGGGGAGAGGTAGTACTTTCTCAAAACCGTTACATCCATGCCTGGTTTCATGCCTGTGATGGCGGGAAGTCAGCAACTGCCAAAGAAGGTCTGGCCTATACAAAAGAACCAACACCTTATGTCAAGGTAGTTAATTGTCCTTGTATGAAGATAACCGTACCAGAAAACCAGTCTTGGACAGCGAAATTTTCCAAAGAGCAGGTCAAACAAGCAGTTTTGAAAGGTACCGGACAAGACACTGGGCCAATTACTGAGGTTAGTATTGCCAAAAAAGGCCCTTCCGGTCGAACTGAGAATGTCAAGATAGGCAAAACAGAAGTAGGAGGTCCTGCCCTGCGTTTAGCCTTGGGAAGTTCAGTCATCCGGTCAATGAAATTAGACAATCTATACGTCCAAGGTAATATGGTGATATTTCAAGGCAAAGGTTTCGGACATGGAGTGGGTCTTTGTCAATGGGGAGCTAAACAACAAGCAGGTACAGGAAAATCCCCACAAGAAATAGTTAAATATTATTTTAAGAACGTCAATATTGAAAAAAAGTGGAAGTAACGCTACTGTACTGAGAAACTCGGCGCCATAGGCCGGGTTTTTTTAACGTATAGGAAAGTATAGAAATTTTTGCTCACTGAGCCCTTGCAACGCAAGGGCTTTCGTGTTTTTTGTCGAAGAAAATAGTAGTAGCGAGAATGAAGAAAAGGAAGTGCAGTTCGGGATGGAAGAAAATATCCTGAAGCAAATTTTCTTTGGACGGATGTACCCAGTGCCCCATACGTTGTCGGTCAGGGACTTAAAAGTCGAAAAAAAGCAGAAAATAGGATAAATGGTAGAAATAATTTTATTAGGAAAATGGAGGTAAAAGTAGATATTTGTAGAAGTTATTAGTCGTTAAATGAAAAAGTAAGTTCCGTTTTTAAGGGTCATGCGGAAGTTACTATT
>CAZKEO010000454.1:0-2320 GCA_964551785.1 uncultured Eubacteriales bacterium
GCTATCGAGACTGCTATCATGAACCAGGGCTTTGAAATCCGCCGCGTGGAAAAAATTAAACATTTGAAATCGGACAAAACCACCACCGGTTCAGGGGTGGGGATTACCTTGCCAGGCTTTAATTCACCGGAAGCTCTTAAACAAGTCTCCAATCAAAACCGGCTCCAGCTGATTTTAGACTTAGCGGGTGCCTTTGGCAGTGTCCAAGAGGCGACTAAGTTTTTGGAGTCCCTGACCCCTACTGGAAATATGTTTTTAAGCAACTTTGCCAAAAAACATGGCGATGGGGACTTGAAACAAACTTTACTCGACCTCGATAATAAAAACATGGTGAACCGTGGTAAAATTTTTAACACTTTGACTGATGAGGGTAAGGAACTCTTAGGCTTCATTAAAGCTCATCAAAAGGAGCTCGAGGCCCAGGTTCGTAAATCCATCCGGCGCTATAAAATCGTTAGCCATAATTATCAAACCTACTATAACTCCCAGTTGAAGTCTAAGAAAAGCCACCTCACAGATGAACGGAAAGTAGTTAATAGTAGTGATAAAAATTGGGTGGGGAATATTGCTATTCCAGAAACGATTGTTTCCGCAGCAGCTCGCAGTTATCTAGCTGGTACTCGTCCTTTGCGGATTCAAAAAGAAGATATCCACCAATATGGGCAAAAATCTTTTGCTCCCATCGATACACTGATTGCCATAGACTGTAGTGGAAGTATGGTCGGGGAAAAAATCCGGGCTGTCTCATACCTGGCGGAACACTTTCTACTCACTTCCCGGGAAAAAGTGAGTGTGGTAACTTTTCAGGAAACTTCCTCCCAAGTGATTGTACCCTTTACTAAAAGCTATAAAAACCTGCAAAATGGCCTCTTTTCCATGAGGCCAGAAGGCATGACTCCCTTAGCCCATGGTATTGTCGAAAGCGTTGAAGCAATCAAAAAAAAGCGAGCCCGTAACCCTTTAATGGTGCTGATTACTGATGGTATTCCCAACTACCCCCTCTGGAGCATTGATGCCCAGGCGGATGCCCTGCGGGCTGCGAAGCTGATTAAAGAGGCCAAGATCCGCCTCGTCTGTATCGGGGTATTACCAAACGAAAAGTTTATGGCCGAGTTAGTAGAGGTAGCGGGTGGTAACCTCTACGTAGTGGATTCACTTGATAAAAACAGCCTGTTAGACGTGGTGACCACAGAGTGGCAACGCTATAAGTGTACTAAGTAGCCAGCCTGATTTGGGATTAGTTCCAGACTGATTACAGGTCAAGTTCAGGTCTGCTCTAGCCTTGAGTTGCTCTGTTAAGTCCAATTTTAGGTCCTGCTCTTGGGTCTGCTCCGGGTGTTGTGGTGACACCGGACACTGTACTGCACTTCCTAAGCACAGCATCCCCTTGGTTCTTGTTTCGGACATAACATCTTATCCGACCATCATGGCGGGTACTTGGTTCAATATACTCCTAGCGGAGCCAAGTATAAGTGCAGCTAAGGCTTCTACCATCGTACAGAGTACTCGGCAGAAGCCAAGCTTTCTTTATCACGATGTCCTTCACAACAGAACCTGCGGGGTGCTTTGCTAAGGAAGCTTCGTAAGGTGTCCTCCTGTCACCACAGCACCCTTTGCATCTTACAGGTCTGTCATTGCATGCTTGCCAGCTGAAGGCAGGCTAGAGTGAGCTGATACAGACTATGCTGTGAGTGGCAGTGGAGGCAAGGCTCAGGCTATGATCAGCAGAACGACAGGCAGTGACGCTCTAGGCACAAGCTTTAATTTGTGCAGTAATGCTAGCCTAAAGATTAATATGACATGCTCGAGCGAATCAAGCTTAGGGAGGTTGCCTGTTCCGGTTGGGGAGCGATTTGTTCCAGTCCCGTGCAGTTCTTAACGAAGCTGTGCCATAAAATTGCTCCGATTGGCATGGACGCCAATCGCCCTGGCGGTGGTCATGGACGACCACTCGCCAGGGTTGGGCAATTTTATGGCACAGCAAGTTTTAGAACTGCTAGGGGCGGAACTTTAGCTCCCAACCGGCAACAGGTAACCTCCCGGTAAAGACAAGCCTAGACACGACCTGTTATAATATGATTAAATTAACTTCTCAACCAAGGAAGGCTGAATATGAACGATTACACAGTGCAGGATGCTGAAGATTTGGTCTACAAATCCTATCTCAGAGCCATTAAGCATGTCCCCCAAATAGATGACTCCCAAACCAGACGACCTGACTTAACTAGGCGTTTGTTAGATTTAATTGGGCAACCAGACCAGGGACAGCTAAATATTATTGTCACTGGCAGCAAGGGCAAAGGATCTACCGCGCGGATGA
>CAZKEO010000455.1:0-2314 GCA_964551785.1 uncultured Eubacteriales bacterium
TTCCTATGGCGGTGGGGGCCATGCTGGCCATCATTTGCAACATAGCCATTATTTATTTGGTGGATGTTCCTCTGAGCGTTATGTATGCCTTGCTCTTTTTATCGGGAGTTTTCTTTGCAGCACAACCCCTCATCTCCTCCTCAGTGTGTCAACTAACGCCCCATGCGAGTAACGGGACGGCCGTTAGCTTTACCAATATGATTGTTATGATCGTGGGAATGGTCTTACAGCCTTTAATTGGCTGGTTCCTCGATTGGATTTGGGATGGCGTGATGAACAACGGTATTCCTTTATATACCATTGCCGATTATCGCTTTGCTTTTCTCAGTGTTCCTATTTGTCTCTTGATTTCTCTCCTTTTAGTGCCCCTCATTCCAGAAACCTTTCCCCGAGAGAAAAAGGTCGAAGAGTGATTGCCTCCGCTAAGAAGATGTGATCAAAGTAACCACAGAATAAGATAAGGGAGTCTAAAATGCCTGTTTTTGGTGCCATTGATTTTGACGAACATGAGCAAGTTAGTTTTTTTCATGATAGGAAAACAGGCCTTAAAGCCATCATAGCGATCCATAATACTTGGCGTGGCCCTGCTCTTGGAGGCTGCCGCATGTGGCCCTATAAGGATGAGCAAGATGCCCTGACGGATGTGCTACGTCTTTCGAAGGGGATGACCTATAAAGCCGCTCTTGCCAATTTGCCCTATGGCGGCGGAAAAATTGTCATTATTGGCGATTCCCATCATGATAAGGCGCCTGCCCTTTTTCGTGCTGTAGGCCGCTGTGTAAATCAGTTTCATGGTCAATTCATTACGGGTGAGGATGTGGGAACATCGCCAAAGGATATGGCTTATATTCGGGAAACAACTACCCATGTGGTGGGGCTTCCCGGGGGGATTGGTGATCCTTCCCCTTATACGGCGGTTGGGGTTTATGAAGGCATTCGGGCTGCTGTTGCTCATCGCCTGAAAAAAGAGTCCCTGGGGGGGCTTAAAATTGCCGTTCAGGGGCTAGGTCATGTGGGATATCATCTCTGCAAACTTTTGCACGAGGCGGGTGCCGAATTAGTGGTGACCGATATTGACGATAAGCTGGTTCAAAAGGCTGTTAAAGCCTTTAAAGCAACGGCTGTTGTACCCGATGATATTTATAAGGCTGAGGTGGATGTTTTTTCCCCCTGCGCTTTAGGTGCGATTATTAATGATCATACCATCCTCCAGTTTAAGTGTAAAATGATTGTGGGATCCGCCAATAACCAGCTTGAAACTCACGAACATGGCGAGATTTTGGCACGCATGAAGATTCTTTATGGACCTGACTATGTAGTGAATGCAGGGGGGTTGATTGATGTGTCTTATGATGGACCCAACTATAACCGCGATGTTGTTTTAAAGCATGTCCAAGGGATTTATGAGACACTTCTCGATATTTTTCACCGGGCGGAAAAGCTAAAACTTTCCACAAGTGAGGCCGCTGACCACCTGGCTGAAGAGCGGTTTAAGAGGTAAGAATGCCCTCAACTTAGGGGCAAGTTTTGATATTCCCCAAAAAATCTGTCACTTTGAGCTGATCCAGGGAATAAAATAACGAACTGATTTAGTTTTACCTTTGAGTCGTTTTATATTTTCTTTCGCCAATTCATGACCTTGAGCTGCTGCTTTTAAAAACCATTCTCTAGCTATGGCATTATTTTGAGGAACACCTTCACCCTTTGCATAGAGTAAACCAATATTGTTTTGCGCACTTGAATGCTTTTGAGCAGCAGCTAGTCGATACCATTTCATAGCCACAACAGGATTTGGTGCAACACCTAGGCCCATGTCATAAAGCATGCCAATGCAGTATTGTGCTCCTGCATGGTTTTGGTCTGCAGCCAATAGGTACCATCGCATAGCTTGAGTAAAATCCTGTGGAACACCCAGGCCATAATCATAGAGCATACCAATGCTATGTTGTGCTTCTGCATGATCTTGAGCTGCGGCCTTTTTAAACCATTTCATAGCTTCAGCAAACTTCTGTGTGTTGTTTAGAGCATTACAATAGAGAGTCCCAATGCTAGTTTGCACACAGGCTCTTTCTTCTTTACTTGAAAACTTCATAGTTAGCTGATCACGTGGGCTTTCCTTCGAACTACTCTGTCCTAAAAGTCCAGATTCAACGACGATCTGAATTTCTTCATCGACGATAGAATCTAAACTGTTAGATCCTGCAGCTGCTGGGGCTCTCTCCGCTTCACTTTCTTTTGGAGAAGGAGGTTGAGAAGGAGGGGATTCGTTCTCATCATCAATAGAAAAGGCCAAGATAGAAGAAGAAAATAAAAT
>CAZKEO010000456.1:0-2310 GCA_964551785.1 uncultured Eubacteriales bacterium
TATTCGGACTCTATGACTATAAATTTGAAGTTTTAGCAATGCTCTTACATGCGCTACATTTAGAAGAGGTTTATGGGGTAGGGCCCCACACAATCTCTGTACCACGCCTAAGGCCAGCCCAGGGGGTGAATTTGGAAAATTTCCCCTACTTAGTAGCAGATGCCGATTTCAAGAAAATCATTGCTGTCCTTCGTTTGGCTGTACCTTATACAGGAATACTTCTATCGACCAGAGAAAGTTCGAAGCTGCGAAATGAACTGTTATCAGTAGGCATTTCTCAGCTCAGTGCCGGCTCTTGTACCGGCGTAGGTGGTTACTCCCGAGAAAAAGAGGGGGTACAAGGAACTGGGAAAAAGGCACCCCAGTTCCTTGTCGAAGACCACCGAACTCTTGATGAGGTAATCGGGAGTATTTGCCAGTCAGGCTACATCCCCAGCTTCTGTACTGCCTGCTATCGGAGTGGTCGCACAGGTGACCGTTTTATGGCCCTAGCCAAAACCGGAGAGATCCAAAAAGTCTGTCAACCCAATGCCTTGATTACTTTCAAGGAGTTTCTCATTGACTATGCTTCCCCGGAAACTAGGCGAATAGGCGAAGAGACAATTGCCAGGCATCTTGAGATGGTAAGTCACCCGGCAGTAAGGCAAGAGACCGGGCTTAGGTTAGAGCAGATAGCCAAAGGAGAAAGAGACCTCTATTTTTAGTTCATCGCCCGTCCTGTCCGACCGTCTAATATAGAACTCGACGTATAGTTTGCTCACTTATATATTATAAAGACGCTCAGCAATGAGCGTTTTTTGCAGTTTATAGCCAGATAGCAGAAACTAAAAAAATCCCCAAAGCTTCACCCATTGTTCACTAAAAGGATACAAACTTTGCCTATAAGAAAACCATCAAGTAACATTGATAAGAAACGAAAGGAGAATGTAGCAAGTGCTATGGGGGAACTGGTTTGGGGTTATCAGTGGTCAGGTTGGTTTTAGAACTGCATGGTAATGCTTATGGAGTGGCAAATCAGCAGGACGGTGTGGTATTCTGGTTTGAGCTGGCTTAACAGAAAGAGCTGATAGTTATACTCGCCTATATGACTGCCAAACCCGCCTAAGGCGGGTTTTTCTTTAATAAGGAAGATCTAACCCTAAAATTGGAGTAGAGTTTATGTTAAAATAGATAAGTACTAGTAGGGAGGAAGCAAAATGAGGAAATTCGAAGCCAGCCTGCTGGCCTTAGCTGGAGGTATGAGCTATGGTGTGCTTTCTGGATTAGTCAAAAAGGCCTATGCTGCTGGCGTGGACACTGGTCCACTAACTACCTTGCAGAATATTGTCGGGGCCTCGTTTTTATGGTCAATTGTTTGGTGGATGGCCAGGAGAGCACGGCAGGAAAAGCAAACTGTAGCTGCACATAACCTAACTGCAACAGCTTCGGCTGATGCCCAAGATATTACTACTACCGAACCCGCCTCGAGTAGGCGAGAGGTAGTGCAACTGCTTCTGGTAGGCTCCCTACCTGGACTAACCGGAGTTTTTTACTACTTGGCTTTGGTAAGGATTTCAGCCACGCTGGGTATAATATTACTGTTTCAATTTGTTTGGCTAGGGGTGTTACTAGAGGCTCTAATCGAGCGGCGCTGGCCGGGAAAATTTCGCCTGCTGGCACTGGCCTGCCTAATTCCCGGTACTTGGCTAGCAGTAGGCGCAGAGCAACTGAACTCAACAACTCTTAGTTGGTCGGGAATCACCTTGGCCCTGCTTTCAGCAGTGACCTATTCAGGTTTTCTCTACTGTACCGGGAGAGTCGCCACTAACGTACCCCCTTGGAAGCGGAGTGCCCTGATTATTACTGGTTCTTTACTGATAAATTTCTTGGCCTTCCCACCAACTTATCTGACTAAAGAAGTAATTACTGCTCCATTACTGATCTATGGAGGGTTAATGGGAATTTTCGGGCCAGTTATTCCTACTATTTGTTTTGCCTATGGAGTCCCGGTAATTGGGGGTGGCTTAGCCGCCTTATTAGGGGCTGTGGAACTTCCGATGGTCGTCGCAGTAGCTTTTCTGTTTTTAGGAGAACCTGTAGTCTGGCAACAATGGCTGGGGGTAGCAATCATTCTTTTTGGAATTTATTTGAGTGAACAAGAGATTTAGTGTTGAATAATGTCACCAAGTGTGCTAAATTTTTTACTGTAAGAGTAAATCAGAAAATTTTATAAAATACTCGTATAATCTTGAGAATTGGCTCAAAAGTATCTACCGGGCAACCGTAAATTGCCTGACTACGAGTGAAACACTTCCAGCTACGGAGTATAGA
>CAZKEO010000457.1:0-1081 GCA_964551785.1 uncultured Eubacteriales bacterium
CATGTTCTACTTGCAAGATGTCTAAAACGCGACCTGTGAGAAAATCTGCTAGGTCTTCAAAACTGTTGGGTTGATTATAAAAAGCTGGCATTGCGGGAATGATGTGGACACCCATCTCTGCCAAGGTCAGCATGTTACGTAAGTGAATTTGGTTGAGTGGTGTCTCGCGAGGGACTAGTACCAAGGGACGTCGTTCTTTTAACATCACATCAGCGGCTCTTTCCAGTAAATTACCTGATCTGCCACAAGCAATCCCGGATAAAGTTGACATGGTACAAGGAATCACAATCATGGCCTCTGTTTTCACCGAACCACTAGCTATTTTAGCACTAATATCCTGCCAGTCAAAATATTCAAGTCTACGATCATTAGCAGGATACTCTAAAAGTTTAAGCAATTCCTCTTCAATGGCTGAGGGGGAGTCAGGTAATTTCCAGCCCAATTCCCTCTCCAACAGGATTTTGCCTGGCCCTGTAATAATCAGATAAGTCCTGTGACCCAGCTTTTTTAAAGCCAGCAAGATATTTCTGGCATAAATGGCTCCACTGGCACCTGTAATAGCAACTATAAAGGTAGACAAGGCGATAACTCCTTTGAACTACAGAATTTTGATGGGTAGTAATATATCTAATAAAGTAAAGACAAACATGACCATACTCAGGATTCCATTCATATTAAAAAAAGCAGCATCTAACTTAGATAAATCATGCGGTTTAACAAGCCGATGTTCATAAATCATAATAATACCTGCAATTGTAACCCCGATCATATATAACAAACCAAGATCCAAGATATAACTAATCGCAATAAAGGAATGTAATGCAATCAAATGCATCAGCTTAGCCAACCGAAGCGCGGTTTTTAAGCCAAAACGGGCTGGTATTGAGTGCAAGCCAGCGCGACGGTCAAAATCGAAATCTTGACAGGCATAAATCACATCAAAGCCTGCTACCCAAAAAGCAACTCCAAAACCTAATAACAGGGGGGCTGTATCCAACGTGCCAGTAATGGCTACCCAACTACCAACTGGTGCTAGTCCAATTGCGATGCCTAAAACCAGATGACAGAGCCATGTAAATCT
>CAZKEO010000457.1:1091-2306 GCA_964551785.1 uncultured Eubacteriales bacterium
CTTTTCATATAAGAATAAATGACCAGGAAAAAAACTGCAATTGGCATCAGCTTGACACAAAGCGGGTTGAGCTTAAACGCTGCGTAAAACAGTAGCAAGAAAGAAATCACTACATAGACCCACACTTCAGCTACTGATAACAATCCTTTAGGGAGTGCTCGTGAGGCTGTTCTGGGATTATTAGCATCAATAACTCGGTCGATTAATCGATTTAGGGACATTGCGGCAGTACGGGCACCAACCATCGCTAGCGTGATCCAGATAAATTTATACATACTCGGTATCCCGCGCTCTGCTAAAAAAGCGCCTAGATATGCAAATGGCAAGGCAAACACCGTGTGCTCAAATTTGATCATCTCAGCAAAAACTTTAACTTTAATAATACCCTTTGTTACTTCCATTGATGTCCCACTTTCTATAGCATAGTTATTAACTAGCCAACCATCGTTTTAGCTATAGTAGCTTTTTGGCCAAATAAGTTTTCTTTTAATTGCCGAAGCCTTGGTTGAGAGGTAGTATCTTGGAGGCTATCTAATTTGGACAGCGCTAGTTCACCAAATTGTTTGGCTAATTCGATATTATCATTTTCTCTAAGAATACCGTAGGCCATGCCTAGGTTAAAGCCAAAGGAGGCCAGGGTTACCTGGTCTTCCTCACAAGCTTGGCCTAAGATAGAACTCAGACGACAAGCTTCCGAAAAAAGGGCAGCTGATTCCTGTTCAATAATTTTCAACAGCGTCTGTTGGCTGTGGTCACCCTCCTCCTCAGCCCGGCAACGCAAAATAGAGCCTTCATTCATAATACAGATAATATCAGCTAAGGGTTTCAGAAATGGCAATAACTGAGCCTCACAAAGGGACGTGAAAAATCTTCCGTAGAGGTAGTCTCCTACCAAGACAGGAAGTTGGGTACCATCCCTAGGATCGGTTGATTGCAACTGTTCTAAAATATAGTCTTCTGGCACTGCGGCATGGGTACGGGCGGCGAGAAAAATCAGTTGAATAATACCCGCTAAAGCAACCACCTTTTCTCGGAGCTGAGTTGTACTGCTTACTGCTAAAAGCACACAGGCCGGACGTATGCATCTGTCGGTAGCATCTAAGTTAAGATGTGCAAATTCGCCTAGATAACCCGAGCGAATGCGACAATATTTACCAATTTTTTTCTCAATGAGCTCCATTTCTGGTTCAAGCACTTCCAGGACACCAGCATTCC
>CAZKEO010000458.1:0-2300 GCA_964551785.1 uncultured Eubacteriales bacterium
TTGCCTACGACTCACTCAGCCGGATCACCAGCATGCTTGTCACCCAGGGCCAGGGCGGATCTACGCTGCACAGCGAAGCCTTCAGTTACAGCGCGGAGTATGGCAGGCTGTCCGGAAAAGGTATGGATGCAGACCATCTGCTGGCATATACGTATCAAAGCAATCACCCACACGCGGTTACGGTCTTTAATGGCAACAGCTATCAATATGATGCCAATGGAAATCAGGTTAGGCGTGTAACCAGCAGCCCTCTCTCCAGCTCTCTCAGCACCCTCACTTATGACGCGGAAAACCGGCTGGTGAGCGTGGTCGTAGAACCGCTGGATGACGAAAGCATGCAGGTAGAAGCGGATACTGATGCCACGCCGACCGTGCAAAACAATGAAGGTGAAACATCTACTCAGGAACCAACGCCTACAGTGCAAAGCACCCCTGAGCCAGACGATGAAGGGGATACGCCTACACAAGAACCAACTCCCCCAGATACCCTTAGCCCCACGCCAACCATGCAAAGCACCCCTGTGCAGGGCGACGAAGGAGAGACACCCACACCGGAGCCGACCCCCACCGAGGCACCCACACAGCCGCCAGTGGAGACGCCTACAGAAACCCCAGCCGAAGAGGCAACGTCAACGCCTGAGCCAACCCCAACACTGGAACCCACGCACACCGAGACTCCTACCGATATCCCCCTGCCAGAAGATTTTGAGGAACTGGAAAAGGGAGGCCCGAGCGCGGTAAATATCGAGGTGATTTATACCTACGATGGAGATGGGAATCTGGTTAAATCACAGATTGGCGAATTTTTTGAAACGATTACTTATTACCCCAACCGGCACTATGAAAAGAGAAAGATAGGAACCATACAGACCATTCGCAAGTATTACTTCGTCGGCGAGTCCAGAGTTGCCGTACGGGTAAATGGTACGATCACCTGGTTATTGAGCGACCATCTGGAAAGCACCAGTGGCACGGTGAGTGCTGTTGGCGTACTGGTGAGTACGATGAAGTACACCGCCTTTGGCGAGACGAGAGGAACTGGAAGCAGCAGCACTGATTACCGCTACACTGGCCAGCGCGAAGAGGAAGAGATTGGATTATATTTTTACAAAGCCAGATTCTACGATTCCGCGCTGGGTAGATTCGTGCAGCCGGATACGGTCTTGCCAAATCCCACAAATGCAAAATATTTTGATCGTTTTGCGTACGTTAATAACAATCCTATTAATGGTACAGATTCAACTGGACACTGGGTAGAAACAGCTTTTGATGTCATTTCTTTAGGGATGACGATAAATGATATTCGAAATGAAGGGTTTACATTTTGGAATACTGTATCGTTAATCACGGATGCAGCATCTGTTGTGATCCCTATTGTTCCTGCTGGTGTTAGTCATGCGATCAGGGTCTACAAAGCAGCTGATAAAATATTAGATACTGCCAAGACTATAAATGGGGCAACTAACATAGTTCAAGCAGCAAATAAATCAGATACAATTACAGATATTTTTAAAATGGGGGACAATTTGCCAGAGGATGAGATTCTTTATCAATTCTCTCGTCGCCCTGGGCAAAACGGAGAAATGAGAGGTTTCCCAGATAGCTTGCGATCAGGAGAAGAAGGAATGTCTTGTCAGATAGCTTCTTTCTGTGGAAACAACCCTGCTAAAGGATTTGAACAACAATTTGGTCGGCAACCAGGCCCAGGAGATTGGGTTAGGGAGAGTACAGTAAGTGATGTCAAAGCATGGGGCGGAGGTGTTAAATATGATGGATATCCTGGTAATCCTAATGGGCTACCTCTTGGACATGGTACAATTTATTCCAATGGTGCCAAGTGGGGAACAAAATTTAATAATATTTGGAAAAACCCAAAAGCTCTAATTAAATAGGAAGTGAAAAATGGCTTTCGAACATGCCCCCTTTTTCTTTGACTATAAATCTTTTAAAGATGAATTACTAAGCCTTTCTAATGAGATTAGTAATGGAAATGTTGACCACCTTTCACTTTTAGTTCAAAACATTCGAAAAATGGTCAGGGATCCAGAGCAGTGGATCCTTAGCAACAAAGGAACTTACCTTAGCAATATGGGATTTGACCAAAAAATTGAGTATAGAAATGCTTTGATTGGCCATTGGTTACTCATAATACTGGCTAAATATTTAAGTCCTGCAAAACCGCTTGGGTATCGCCGGACCCGGTTGTTTCTTCTTCTCCGGACTTTAGAATGAAAAGAAAAGGAGGTGCACACCGTCATTATCGGAACTCCGGTTGCTGCCTAGTTGGCCACAGACTCCGA
>CAZKEO010000459.1:0-2293 GCA_964551785.1 uncultured Eubacteriales bacterium
CGTGACTGAGGTCATGAAGATGGGTCGTAACCGCGTCGTGCCTGCTTCCATTAATGCTGATCTGAGGCTCATGCCCTTTTCCATCAGGGTGTTGGTGTAATCTATTAACAAGGTACCATTCTTAGCAGCGAGACCATCGAGCATAATCAGTCCGATAAAAGACATCATATCCAGATTATTGCCGGTGACTGCTAAGGCGATAAAGGCACCAATCGCTCCACAGGGTAGTGAGAGCATCCGAATAATCGGAGTCAGATAGGATTCGTACAGGATCACCAGAATCATGTAGACCAGGATAACCGAGAGCACAAGCACAAATAGTAAATCTGCAAAGGATTCCCGCTGGTCTTTGATGTCACCATAATAATCAATTTCATAGCCGGGCGGCAGGTCAATTTTAGCCCAAGCCTGATCCCACTTGTCCGCGATGGCACCGATTGCTTCAGTGGTGGTAGCGGTTATAACTATTAGGCGGTCCCGGTTTTTATGCCGGATTTCGGTAGGCCCTTTGGCTGGGCCGATGGTGGCTACCTGACTTAACTGGATGAGCTGACCCTGGTTGTTGGTGAGTGTAATTTTCGCTAAATCCATTGCTGTAGCTCGGTCTTTTTCTTGGAGGCGGACCCTTAAGTCATATTCCTTACCTTGATCGCGGTACAAGGTGGCTACATCGCCTTCCATCGCAGTCCTCAAAGCTTGGGCAATTTCAGCTACAGAAAGTCCATATTCGGCAGCCCGCAGGCGATCTACCTGCACTTGAACCTCCGGCTGGCCTATTCCCTGCCAAGAGGAGGTGACATCATTAACTCCCGGTGTCTTCGCCACAACCTGCTCAACTTTGGCGGCAATCGCTACTAAGGTAGCTTGGTCTGGGCCGGTTACTTCCACCTGAATGGGGGCCTCATTGCCTTTACCGGGTACGCCTGCCTCGGTGACAGTGAAGGATTTGGTGGGGATAGTTTTACCCCATTGCCGAACTTGCCCGGCAACCTCCCAGACACTTCTTGTCCTGTCTGCTTTGGGCTTCAGTACTACCGTAACTTTCCCCATGTGGGAGCCTGACTTGGAGGAGTAGTCCGCACCACCTTTACCGATAGTAGTGTAGTAGTGCTCCACCTCTTTGATACTTTTTAGTTTTGCTTCTACCTCCTGCATGGTCTGCTCAGTCCGATCCAGGGCAGTCCCAGGAGTTAATTCCACAGTTACATAAAACCGGCCATTATCAGAATCTGTCATAAAGCCTGCACCAATTGCCCCTAAGGGATATAAGCTGATACTGGCGAACAGCACCAAGGTAACCAGTCCGATTACTTTCAACCTGTGCCGTAGGGACCAGCGTAGTAACCCCCGATAAAAGGCTACCACCCCATCTCCGAGCTTATCCAGTAGACTACTGATTAACTTCAGGAAGGTTTTGGCCTGGGAACCGTTCCCATTGATATATAAGTTACCTTCCTCTTCTTCATTACTTTTACCCACACTACCTGCTTTTTTATAGAGCTTAGCAGCCAGCATCGGGGTTAACGTAAAGGATATAAAGAGCGAGAATAAGGTAGCAAAAACCACCGTTAAGCCAAACTGGCGAAACATCTGGCCTACCATCCCTTGCATAAAGGCAATGGGTCCAAATACTACGATATCAGAAAGGGTAATCGCGATAGCAGCCATCCCAATCTCACTTCGGCCGTCAATCGCTGCCCGAATCGGATTTTTGCCCATCTTTAAATGGCGGTGAATGTTCTCCAAGACCACGATTGAATCATCTACGAGAATTCCGACACATAAGGATAAACCCATTAAGGACAACATATTAAAGGAATAATCAAAAAGATACATCATCATAAAGGTGGAAATGATGGAGGTAGGAATCGCCAACATAACAATCAGCAGGGAACGCCATTCTCGGAGAAAGAACAAGAGCACTAACCCGGTCATCAGAACCCCTTCCAACAGGCTACGTTTGGTATCAGCCAGGGAGTTATTGATATAGATCGATGAATCCACTGGGATTATCAAATCTACACCCTTTGGTAAGGTTTTCTGTAGTTTGGCAACTTCCTCCCGCACTACTTTACCTACATCCACGATACTGGCATCACTTTGTTTCTGAATTAATAGCCCTACAGCTTCCCGGTTATCCAGGCGACTATACTCCCGGATTTCACGGTAGGAGTCCTTGACCTCTGCCAAATCCTGCAGAGCAACCGTTCCACCTGTTTCCAAGGGGATGCGGAGAGCTTTAATTTCGTCAAGACTGTTATACTGACCAAGGAGTCGCACTGTGTACTCATTT
>CAZKEO010000460.1:0-2293 GCA_964551785.1 uncultured Eubacteriales bacterium
TTGCTGAAGTAACTCAGGTTTTTTGGCTAAGGCATTCAAGGCATCTGCGTCAATCACCATCGGGATTGTTAGCCTAGGTAGCAATTCCTGGATTAACTCCATCGTCGGCTGGTCTTGGGAAAGGCCTGGCCCGATTGCTAAGACATCTGCCGCTTTAGTCAGGGCTAAAATAGGCTCTAGGGCATCCTTACTTAAAGTCTGCCGGCCAGTATCAGGAAGTGGTGTTGTCATGACCTCTGTCAGTTTCACTTCCATTAAGCCATTTAGGCCCTTGGGTATCCCTAAGGTTACCAAGCCTGCCCCACTGCGTAAAGCGCTCATGCTAGTTAGTGCTGCTGCTCCAGTTAAGCCCTCCGAGCCACCGACCACTACTACGCGGCCGCAGTCCCCTTTATGAGTTTCAATACTGCGCTTGGGCAGGAGGGAACTAACCAGTTCTTTCGTAATTAAGCTGGATTTAAAGTCCTGGGCAGTTATTAAGCTCGGTGGAATGGAAATGTCAGCTGTGATTAATTCTCCACCATATTCTGCACCAGGTGATAAGATGTTGCCTAACTTGGGCAAGCCCAGCGCAACAGTATAGGCTGCTCGAATACAGGGTCCAGCTACCTTACCAGTATCTCCCTCTACTCCACTTGGAATATCTACGGCAATAATCGGCTTTTTACTTTCATTAACTACTTCGACCAGCTTACCGATATGCTCACCAAGCTCACCTTTAAAACCGGTCCCAAAAACAGCATCTACTATTAAATCCGTGTATACTAAAGCCACCCGCACCACATTTAAACTATTGGGATTAACGGCCGGGAAAACCTTGTGGCCCATTTTTAAGAGAATCTCCAAATTAACTTTGGCATCACCGGTAATTTCCTCGGGATTGGCCAACAGCAGAGTTTTCACTTCCACTCCCCGGTTCAGCAAATGTCGGGCGATGACAAAACCATCTCCCCCGTTGTTGCCTTTACCAGCTAAGAGAGTTACTCGTTTTCCCTGTGGTTCTTGTAAAACCCGGCAAATTACTTCTATCACTTTCAGCCCGGCATTTTCCATTAATACTATTCCGGGTATGCCCAAGTCATCGATGGCAATCCGCTCTACCCTGCGCATTTCCTCTGTAGTGGCAATGAACATCTCTTTTACCTCCTTGGGACGCTAACTCCCCCAAACCTACTGCCCTGATTATTACCTCATAGCAACTGCATAAGCGACCGCCTGGCTATTATTGTGCGAAAGTGAGAGTAAGACCCGGTTAATTCCCCGCCTGTGGGCCTGAGCCAGGGCTTGACCATGGAGCACGACTTGGGGTGGCCCCTCTTCCCTTACAACCTCTATCTCCCGATACTGAATGCCACTGTTGTTTAGGCCTAAAGCCTTCAGCACTGCCTCTTTAGCTGCAAAGCGAGCGGCATACGAGGGATAGGGGTTCTTTTTCTGTTGGCAGTAGTTAATTTCCCCCTGGGTGTAAATCCGGTCAGTAAATTTTTCTTCCCTGGCCAGCACAGCTTTTTTAATTCTCGCTATCTCTATAATATCTGTTCCAATACCAATAAGCAAAAAATATCACCTCTTTTGTCAAAAACAGTAACCCCCTGCCTGGATCGAGGGGGTTAAGATCTGCTTTAACTTTACATTGTGCTACTTTACATGCCCAGGACTTTTTTAAGTTTCTTAGCCAAGGCCCGGCTAACAGGCACCTCGGTTTTTTCTTCGTCTTCCACTATCAGCGTATAGGTCCCGTTGAAAAAGGGGACAATCTCTTTAACCTTATGCAGGTTCACGATATAACAGCGGTGGGTTCGAAAGAAAGTTGAAGGATTTAGCCGTGCTTCCAATTCTTTCAGGGTATACCTAGTAAAGAGTTTTTTCGAAAATGTCTTGATATATACATAGTCCTGTTCGGTAAAAGCGTACATGATGTCTGCTTCATTGATTAAAATTGTTCTACCTTGCAGTTCAGCTGGGATGCGGTCAATCATAAAGGAGCTACTCAGGGCAGGCTGGACTTCGGTTTTAGCTCTTTCCGACTCCTCTGTTCCGGCACCAGCACTAACCCCTTGGCGTTGTTGGATTAGTTTAGTAGTTTTAGCAATTGCCCTGACTAAACGCTGTTCATCAATTGGTTTCAGCAAATAATCCACCGCATCAACATCAAAGGCGCGGATGGCATATTCATCATAAGCACTAACAAAAATCACTAGTGGATGGTTTGGTAGTTCCTTAATCAGCGCACCTAATTCCAACCCATTCATCCCCGGCATCTGGATATCTAAAAACAAAATCGCATAGTCGA
>CAZKEO010000461.1:0-2285 GCA_964551785.1 uncultured Eubacteriales bacterium
AATAGTACGGCCTTTTAACTCTGGATTGGCTTTTTCCATACCTAAAGCAGTACCCAAGCTTGCCCCCATACAGATAGTGGTATCCACAGCTTCGAGTGGAGGGAGGCAGCCTAGTGTATAGCAGCCGATATCTCCAGCCACCACAACTCCCAGTTGTTTTAAGGTATAAAACACCGCCCGGTGTGGGCAACCAGGACAAAGCACTGGCGGCCTGACTGGGACAGGTTGGCTAGTCTGGGGAGCTGGTGCAAACTTCGCTGCCTGTTCTACTTCGCCAATGGTTAGCAAAATCTTGTGGGCGATTAGATTAGGTGTAAATTCTCCCATTCTCGGGAAAATATCTTTACCGTGGACTTTAAGTCCCAAAACTTTAACATGTTCTTCGATAAAGGGTTCTAGTTCCTCTACAACAAACAGTTCTTCTACACCTTGTGCTAGTTCCCTAATTAAGGCATCCGGTAGAGGGAAGACCATTCCTAGCTTAAGGATAGATGCCTCTGGCATTGCTTCTTTAACATATTGGTAGCACATCCCTGAGGTAATTATGCCTATTTTCTTATCTCCCCATTCCAGCCTGTTCAAGGGACTGGTTTCGGCATATTGAGCTAATTTTACTAGTCTATCCTCCACAACAACATGCCGCATCCTACCATAAGCAGGAATCATGACATATTTCTGAGGTCTTTTTTCGTAAGGCTTTAAAGCTGGCTGCTGTCTTTCCTGTAGCTCAACCAAGCCCATGGAGTGGGCAATTCTAGTAGTGATGCGGTAGATTACCGGAGTGTCAAATTCCTCGCTGAGTTGCAGAGCGGTTGCCATAAAATCCTTGGACTCTTGGCTATCGGCTGGCTCCAGTACCGGTACTTTGGAGAATTTGCCATAATAGCGGTTGTCCTGCTCGTTTTGAGAGCTATGCATCCCAGGGTCATCTGCTGAAATTAGTACTAAGCCACCATTTACCCCTGTATATGACACTGTAAATAAAGGGTCGGCCGCAACGTTAACTCCGACATGCTTCATAGTAACCAGAGACCTAGCTCCACCAATCGATGCCCCTACTCCGACCTCTAAGGCAACTTTTTCATTGGGAGACCATTGTGATTGAATGCCTTCATACTGGATAAGATTTTCCAGTATCTCGGTACTTGGTGTACCCGGATAACCTGCTGCTACCGTGACACCTGCCTCATAGGCACCCCGAGCAATCGCTTCATTTCCTGACATGAATACTTTCATTTTGTTAAGGCCTCCTTAATTGACTTAGCCAGTCCCGTAGACAAGCTAATGTTTCGCGATAATTTAAGCTAAAGCTTGATAAAAAGTAGGTTACCCGGCAATTAACCCTGCCGGGTAACCTGCACTAAAATAACTATATTCGACATAACTTGCATTATTTCCTGCTGTGATAGTGGTATTTCCGTTTAATTTACAGTAATTTTCAGGCAACTTGCCCTACCGAGTCTCAAGCTACTTCAAATGCCTCGCTACAAAGCTCGCTATCCGCTCTAACGCTTCGTTGAGTTGTGGTACTGAGGCGGCATAAGAACAGCGGATATGCTTTTTGCCCGACTCTCCAAAGGCTGTACCAGGCACAACCGCAACTTTAAACTCTTTTAGTAATTCTTCCGCGAAAGCTTCACTGGTAATGCCGGTTTTTTCAATGGAAGGGAAAATGTAGAAGGCTCCTTTGGGTTCGAAACAATCTAACCCCATCTGGCGAAAACCATTCAGCATGATTCTCCTGCGCTGGTTATATTGTTTGACCATTTCCTCCATTGCATTTTTACCGTTACGCAAGGCTTCTAAAGCAGCAACTTGGGCGGTAATGGGAGCACATAGCATAGTGTACTGGTGAATCTTAACCATCGCCCCAATAAAGTCTGGGTTACCACAAGCATAACCGACACGCCAACCCGTCATGGCATAAGCTTTCGAAAAACCGTTTAATAAAATAGTGCGGTCTCTCATGCCAGGAAGACTAGAAAAACAAGTATGGGTACCTTCATAGGTCATCTTATCGTAGATTTCATCTGTTATGACAATTAGGTCATGTTTTTCAATAATTTTCGCTAGGGCGGTAAGTTCAGGTTTGGTCATAATCGCGCCAGTCGGGTTACTTGGGTAAGAAAGTATGATTGCTTTGGTTTTAGGGGTGATTGCTGCTTCTAGCTGTTGCGGGGTAAGTCTAAACTCGTTTTCCACGGTGGTGGCAACCGGAACGGGCACCCCACCAGCTAAAGCAGTACAAGCCTGATAGGATACATAACAAGGCTCTGGAATGATTA
>CAZKEO010000462.1:0-2284 GCA_964551785.1 uncultured Eubacteriales bacterium
CTCCTGATAAGTAAGCATGGAGCCCTGATTTTACTCGATTTCGGGATGGTTGGCCGAGTTAATCCGGCTATGAAGGACAGCATGATTGAGTTAGCTGTGCCACTGTTCAAAAAAGACGCCGGTGGCGTGGTAGAAGCCTTTGAGCAGCTGGGCTTTTTGAGACCGCATGCTGACCGGAGTACCGTTCTCAAAAGTGTGCGCATCCTATTAGCTAACCTTTTTGGCGATACAATGGATTTTGGAAAGCTAGACATGACTGAATTATCTCTAGAATTAAGGGAGCTGGTTTATTCGCAACCTTTTCAGCTACCGGCTGAAACCACCTTTTTAGGTAAAGCCCTGATTACCGTCTTTGGCCTATGTAATGGACTAGATCAGAACTTTGACCTGATGGGAGCAGTCAACCCGTACATCAAGGAGATGTTTCTACCAAACCAGGAGGCAGCAGGAGGGAAAGTCTTGGTTGACCAATTGAAGAAAACTTTGCTGGATGTGGTAGGTATTCCTGAAAAAATCAATCGCTTTCTTGATGGTATTGAAACTGGGGAAGTCAGGAACCATCCGGCTCGAGCTTTGGAACAAAGACTAATAGCTAACCAGGCCTTCCAGGCAAATCGCATCGTATTATCCGTGTTGGCGAGTGGGTTTGCCATTGACGGTGCCCAATTACTAACTGACTATTGTCACCTAGGGATAGTCCTGCTGGCTAGAGGTGGCTTACGTGTTTTAATGTTACAACGTCGAGGCCCTCAAGGCCGCAGGCGGATGGGTAAAATGGGCAGTGGCTTCAAAAGACCTCGCCTGCACCCCTAAGCCAAAGAATAACACCTTGCTATCCCTGGAATTGCTCCGCTTACCCCGACTTAAGTGCCAAGGAAAAACTGATAAAGGAGGTGAAATAAAATAAACTATGCATTGTAAAAAAACTGATTGTCCTTATGAGTTGTCATTAGAGGAAACAGCAGATGGTTATGCGATTCATGTGAAAGGTGACAAGGAAAGCCTAAAGGCTAAGCTCGAAGCTATGGAAGCTTACCATAATTTCCGCCAGAAAGCCAAAGCTGCTGGCTTAGGCCATCGTCACGGCCACACTGGCCATCATGGGATTTTTTCCTTGATTCACAAACATCTGCAAAATGCCCATCAAGCAAAAGCTAATGCGAACGGTGACGAGAACAACTAGTAAAGTGATGTAGTAACAAGTATTACTAGTAACATGAATACTACAGTTCTGTTTCAGGAAAGCAATTTAGATAGTAAATTTATATAGTGAAGGTAGCCGCGGGGAATATCCTAAGGCTACCTTTTTTATATTACCTATTAAAATACAGGTAATATAAAAATATATGTTATTTTCATGTCAAAAAAATACGAAGTATGTTTTGTATTTTAGTGGTTAAAAACCAATGTATAGGATATAATATTTAGTAGAGGGAGGCGAAGATATATGGCAATTGCAACTTCTGAAAACATCCTTAAACTACTTTACTCATACAATCCTTGGTGGAGAGACGGCTTTTTACCCAAAGAAGTTGTAAAGCCGGTTAAAAGATTTGCTTATCACGAGGCGATGAAGTTATTTGCCCACCCTGACCTTAGGAGGCATGTGATTATTTCAGGAGCAAGGCGGGTTGGTAAGACAACGTTACTTTATCAAATGATAGAATATTTATTGCAACAAGGAGTAGCAGCTAAAAAGATCATCTATATTTCCTATGACCATCCCCTGCTAAAATTTTGTACGATGGAAGAGCTGATAACGATCTATGAAACCAATATCTCACCAGCAGAGGAAGCCTATTTATTCTTTGATGAAATTCAATATGCTACTGACTGGGAACAGTGGTTGAAAGTATTTTATGATACTAAACCAGGCTGGCGCATTGCTGCTACCGGTTCAGCAAGTCCGGTGCTTGTACAAGGAGCAAGTGAAAGCGGAGTGGGGCGATGGAGTGTTATTCCAGTTCCTACACTTTCCTTTTATGAATACTGTGCCCTCACTCAAGTGGAAGAGCAGCCAGAACTGGATCCCGGAATCAAACCGACAGGTCTGCTGGAACTTCAGCAGCGTGATCTAATTGACCTCATGAACCGCCTGGCCCCTTTTCAGAAACATTTTCATCGTTATCTAACGGTAGGTGGCTTCCCTGAACTGGCCTTATCAAAAGATGATTATTATGCCCAAAGGATGCTGCGGGAGGATGTCGTAGATAAAGTGCTAAAGCGTGACATCCCTGTCTTGTTTAACATTCGTAATGCAGCAGTGTTAGAGAAGGTGTTCCTT
>CAZKEO010000463.1:0-2264 GCA_964551785.1 uncultured Eubacteriales bacterium
ATGCCTATGTCTTGAAGGGCAATTACAGTCGCTATAGTCAGGAAGTCTACATTGGTCGGTTATATCAGCAAGGTGAATGGGCCAAGCTCTTGCAAGAACTCACTCACAGTGCGAAAACCTATGTTGTACAGGAATTTTGTAGTAGCGAGTCCTGGGTAGTTCGCTTAGAAAACGATAATCATACAGTGGACACCTTAGCCTATGGTAATTTTGGTATCTATTTAATTAATGGACACGTTAGTGGTCTGTGTGTGCGTTGGAACACAGATTTACTTACATCTGATGAGTCCTGGTTCAGCCCAATAGGCATAAGTGCTAGCAGTTTTACGATTAATCAACAGTGGGCAGACCCTCCTGAAAAACGCCAGCTGCTTTGGCAGGATATCAATGACCGGGCAGCTTTTGAGCTCGGTTTTACCGGAGGCTACACCGCCGGCAGGGAAGCCTTTTCTCTCGCTTGTTTAGTATTGCCCCACACCCTGAAACAGGAATTGTTCCAAGTTTCAGAGAGTATATTACAAGTGTTCCGCAAGGTCCTGGATCTCGTTCAAGCCCAGCCCCAGCTACTTTGTCCGGTTTTGGGCATTACTGAAACCCTAGCTAGCCTGGTTGTCCAGCGACACACCAGCTCTTTGGGAGTCTTAGGCCGCTTGGATTGGGTGATCGACCACCTAGGGAACCCCAAACTGCTCGAGTATAATGCCGAAACCCCTGCTGGATTGCTAGAGAGCACAGCTTTACAGGGTTTGATTGCTGGGATGGCCTGGCCAAAAGGAACTACCCACGGTGGCGAAAATACCACTCAAAATTCTAATCAAGCCCCTATTGAGAACCCCAATAAACAACTGAAGAATCCTAATATACAACTGGAGCAGTTAATCCAAGCAGAATTCCGCCACATCATCGAAGACTTTTCCCGACAGCATGAAATTAAGACCATTGGTTTTGTCAGTACCAGCGCTAATGAGGACATGTACCATACCAGTCACTTAATGAAGTGTGTGCAGGAATTACCCTACAATTTTGTCTATGGAGAAATATCCGGTCTGCGGGCAGTAGGTGAGCAACTGTGGCTCTATGATACACCCCTCGATGCTATTTACCGTTATTATCCGTTAGACTGGCTGGAGGATTGCCCAGGAGTGCTTAATGCCCTAGGGCAGGATACCCTCAGTATCAATCCAGTCCATACCTATATCCTACAGAGCAAAGCATTTCTGGCCTTAGTCCAGCAGCTAGCAGAGCAAGACTTTTTCGAGCCAGCTGAACAGCAGCTGATCCACCACTACCTACCTAGAACCGCTTTACGGCCACTAGAACCAGCAGAAGCATTTGTGGTTAAACCGTATTTTGCCCGGGAAGGTCAGGGAGTCATCTGCTCCGAGGATTTAAAGCCAGGGCAACTGGCCGAGTTTTTACAGCAAGATGTGGTTTTCCAGGAGCGAGTCTTTATTCAGCAAATCGGTTTGGATGTTTACCAGCCACAGAGAGCCCAGCACCTACCCGTTTATCCAGTCCTGGGTATCTTTACAGTCGGTGATAAGGCTGCTGGGATATATACTCGGGCGGGCGCAAAGATCACAGGCACAGAGGCTGTATTTTTGCCTACGATGGTAACACTATAAGCTATGGGAGTGATTATTTTGAGCAGTTTTAGGGATGAGGCCAGCCAACAACAAGCTCGGTATCTGATAATTGGTGCCGTTATTTTCACCATCATATTTGTACTAACCGTCGTTTATTTTGCCTACTTTGCTCCCAAAGAGGATTTCCGTTTAAGCGAACTACAGGTACGGGAAGCAACTATCTCCGAAATGAACAGCTCAGAAGGCCCCTGGATTAGAGTTAGCGTACCAGGTTTAGAAAACGAAAAGCAGCTCTGGATTGAAGTTGCCGAAGACTTTTACAGCAAGCATACTACTCGAGATCAAGTAGGTATTTTGCTCGGAAAATACGATCAATTCGAAGTGATCAAGAAAGCAGAAAAGACCTACCGTAGACATCTACGGCAGGTCTGGGGTGTTGAAGAAATCTATAATTCCTTGGGCGAAGCTCAGGCGACAAATCCCGTCTCAAAGTATACTGCTCAAGGAAGTATTGTGAGTAAGGAAACTAAATCCGGTCAAGGATATTTAGTCGTTGACCTAGCGGGGAAACAAGCCAAAGCCAAAGTCGAAAAACAACTTTATGACCAACTCCAAATAGGTGATAAAGTGCAGGGAGAGTTTGAAAGTATCGGCGAGTTCACTAGGTTCCTAGGGGTG
>CAZKEO010000464.1:0-2256 GCA_964551785.1 uncultured Eubacteriales bacterium
GGTCAGAAGTCCAGCTTTAGCACCATGAGCATGGACGATGGCAGGCTTAACTTGCTTGATTAGCTTGGCAAGTTGCAAGATTGCTCGGACATCTTGCCAAGGGCTTAGCTCAGCACTTATTTCCAAAGGAAAGACAGCTATCCCTAATTGCAGTGCTCCCTGAGCTAAAGGACTGTTACGGGGACAGACTAGTGCTAATTCGAAGCTAGTTTGATTGAGATGTTTCAAGAGCATTTGGACATGTTCTTTCATGCCCCCTGAGGCTGGACGCATCACTTGTAGAACTTTTATTTTGGACAAGTTCTTCACTCCATAGTTTTAACAAGCTAAAGTAATTTACCCTGCTAAGCTTTGCTTTTCCACCTGTTCTTTGATGGAATTTAACATTGCTTCACAATTGGCTTGAGTTTTCTTCTTGAGGATAGGGTTTAATAGTCCGGCTAACATGGGAATTCCAAATTCAAAATCTACCGTCAAGGTCACCAGCGTATCCTGGCCGGCAGTTTGAAAACGCCATTCACCTTCAAACTTTTTTAAATCTCCACTGATTTGCCGGTATTTAATAGTTTTAGCTTCATCGTCAAAGAGGTCTTTTTCAATCCAGCGAATAATGCGGCCATCTACATTTGTTAACCACTCAGTAATGGTTGAATTGTCGGTGAAATCTCGGGTAAGTACCCGCACTTCTATGACATTTTCCATATATAGTGGATATTTATCCATTTCTTTTGCCATGGAATAGGCCAGCTCTCTGGCTCCCTTGATAAAGATGGTACTTTCAATATGTGGCATCTTGCTCACGCTCCTTGTTTAATTTCTACAGCTTTATTCGTTAACAGCTCTGATTTTGACCAACGCCTTTTCGAGTACTGCTAACACGCGGTCAATTTCTTGCTTCCTAATGATTAACGGTGGCTCGATTCGAATGACCTTAGGATTATTTAAGGTATACGCTACTAAGATTCCGGCAGCGAACATTTCCGCCATCACAAAACCCCCTAAACCTTCTTCCATCAGTTCCAAACCAATTAAGAGGCCACGCCCCCGTACCTCCCGAATAATATCAGGGAAGCTCTGTTGCAGAACAGTGAGATGTTCCAAAAAATACTGCCCGTTACGAGCAGTACGTTCGGCAAGTTGTTCTGTACGTAAAACCTCCAGTGTAGCTAGGGCTGCCGCACAGGCTAAGGGATTACCACCAAAAGTAGAGGTATGTAAAAAGGGATTGTTGATTAAGACTTCCCAGACTGGAGGCCTCGCAACAATTGCTCCAATTGGCATCACGCCCCCACCCAGACCTTTCGCTAAAACCAGGATATCAGGCACAATCTGAGCTTCTTCACAAGCAAACAGCCTGCCTGTCCTGCCCATGCCTGTCTGGACCTCATCTACAATAAGTAGACAGCCTTTGGCGTTACAGATTTCTCGTACTTCGGCCAGATAACCTTCAGGTGGAACAACTATCCCTCCTTCCCCTTGAATCGGTTCAAGAATCACCGCAGCAGTATCCTGATCACAAAGTTCAGTAATCGCATCAGCATCTCCAAAAGCAACATGCGTAAAGCCAGGTAGCAGTGGCTCACAGGGCTGACGGAAAATTTCTCGCCCAGTTGCACTTAAGGCTCCTAGCGTTTTACCATGAAAAGCATTAACAGTAGCAATAATTTTGCTTCTACCAGTAGCTAGTCGAGCCAACTTAAGCGCTCCTTCAACTGCCTCCGCCCCACTATTGCAAAAAAAACTATATTGTAAATCACCAGGGGTTATTTTCGCTAATTCTGCAGCTAGGCGACCCTGGGGAGCACTGAACAACACCTTACTACTTAGTGGCATCTTGTCCAATTGCGCTTTGACTGCAGCTACGATTTTCGGATGGCTGTGGCCTAGATTAAATACTCCATAGCCTCCTAAACAATCTAAATATTCCCGGCCATAAATATCGTATATATTAACACCACTCCCCCGCTCTTCCACCGTCCCTAGACCCATAAACCGAAAGAGCTTCGCTAGAGCAGGGTTAACATATTGCTCATAGTCAGCTATAATCTCTTCACAATACCTGTCCTTATGGGTGTTTGAATAGGGCTCTCGCAGAGCCTCTTCACTAAATAAAACCATAATCGCATCACCTTCCCTTGTTTAACATCTTTTCCCAAATGCAGGCTTAATATTCAAAAAGATCCACTTCTAAATTTATTAATAATATTGATTCCACTGCATAAAGGCAATAAAAAGCCTATCTGCTCCTTGATAATT
>CAZKEO010000465.1:0-2254 GCA_964551785.1 uncultured Eubacteriales bacterium
GTGGTACCACTTGCTGCAATAAAAGCGAATAATGGTCAGCAATATGTGATGGTAATGCAGAATGGAAAAGCGCAGAATACAATTGTTACAACTGGAATTACTAGTGATAACAAAATTGAGATATTGAGCGGCGTGACAGAAGACGATCAGGTTCTAGCATCTCAAGTTAAATCCCAATCAGCAAGCGGTGCACAAGGTAGCAAAGGTGGCGGCGGTATGATCCCTGGTATGGGTCGTTAAAGGAGGAGGCTTATTATGTCAATTTCACTTTCCAATGTCACCAAAGTGTACGAGCTAGGCGGAGAAATAGTCAACGCCCTAGCTGGGCTCACATTAAGCATCAGCCCTGGTGAATTTACGGCGATTATGGGGCCGTCGGGGTCAGGTAAGTCCACGTTGATGAATATACTGGGTTGTTTGGATCGGCCAACTAGCGGTTCGTACATGCTGGATGGCCAAGAAGTAGCTACTCTGAATGATGACGAGCTAGCAACTACACGGAATAAAAAAATCGGCTTTGTGTTTCAAAGTTTTAATCTTTTACCAAGGATGTCCACGTTAGAAAATGTGGCACTCCCTATGGTCTATGCTGGAGTGGAGAAAAAAGAACGGATAGCTAGGGCCACTCAGGTACTGACAATGGTCGGACTACAAGAACGGATGAATCATCAACCTAACGAACTTTCCGGTGGTCAGCGCCAGCGTGTGGCCATCGCTCGGTCGCTGGTCAATGACCCGACCATTATCATGGCCGATGAGCCTACCGGCAATCTTGATACCAAGTCCGGTGATGAAGTTATGGCTATTTTTTCAGAACTTAATTCCCAAGGAAGGACGATCATACTGGTTACCCACGAGCCGGAGATTGCTGAATACGCAGGACGGGTTGTGTATGTTCGCGATGGCCGGATTGAAAGGGATGAATGGAAAGTGAGGTGAGTCGATGTTTGGCGAAAGTATTATCATTGCCTTAGATGGACTTAGGGCTAATAAACTAAGGGCTATGCTCACCATGTTGGGAATTATTATCGGCGTGGGGGCAGTGATCGCCATGGTGTCTATCGGTATGGGCGTCAAAGATAAGATATCAACTTCTATCGCTGGGCTCGGCAGTAACCTACTTGTTGTAACTCCCGGTGCCGCTAAGGCTGGTGGGTCGCGGCAAGCAGCTGGATCGAGTATAACGCTGAATGAAAAAGACGCCTTGGCCATTGCCCAAGAAGTGCCTGGCGTGAATCTTGTGGCACCAGCTGTCAGTCGTCAGTATCAGGTTGTATTCGGCAATCAAAACTGGACTACGAGTGTTCAGGGAACAACGCCTGATATCATGGGGGTGCGTAGTTATAATCTAGAAGAAGGTGTTTTTTTTACAACTCAGGATATGGAAACCCGGGCGAGGGTAGCAGTGTTAGGTAAAACAGTGGCGGAGAGCCTGTTTAATGGTGGAACCCCAATTGGGCAAACCATTCGCATTAACAATGCACCATTTCAGGTAGTTGGTGTGCTGGAGGCGAAAGGGGAGTCGGCTGGAGGCAACCAGGATGATACAGTTATCATCCCATTAAAGACAGCTCAGGAACGTCTGATGGGCATAAACTACGTCCAAAATATCAATATTCAGGCCACTAGCACTGACGTAATTAATCAGGCCCAGGCAGATGTCACAACCCTTTTACGGGCCCGTCATAAATTGCCAGCGACCACACCAGATGACTTTTCAGTGCGCAATATGATAGCAGTAATGGCTACGGCAGATGAAACGACTAGTATGATTAACGCATTATTAGGCGTTGTTGCCGGGTTGTCTCTCTTGGTTGGCGGTATCGGCATTATGAATATTATGCTGGTATCAGTCACTGAGCGAACCCGGGAGATTGGCATCAGGAAAGCACTTGGGGCTAGGTATAACAATATTTTATTGCAATTTCTTATTGAAGCAGTGGGTATTAGCGTGGCTGGCGGTTTACTAGGGATTGCCTTAGGAATCGGTGCATCCTATGCGGTTTCAGCAATTGCGGGATGGAAAACGATCATTTCTTCCATAGCGATTGTAGCAGCCTTCGGATTCTCTGTTATGATTGGCTTATTCTTCGGGATATATCCTGCGCGCAAAGCTGCATTACTTGATCCGATTGATGCCTTAAGATATGAATAAGGAGATGAGGATAATGTTTGGACATTTGATACCTAATTGGCTTCAGATTATATTGATTGCAGCCTTCCTATTTTATTCATACCGTGTTAATAAAATGTT
>CAZKEO010000466.1:0-2244 GCA_964551785.1 uncultured Eubacteriales bacterium
TTTTCTCGCTAAATAAATACCATTTTTATACAAGAGTTATTGCAGTGGAATCAATTTTTCTATATTTCAAGATCTTCGTTGAAGATTGCTTTTTGGTAAGCATAGACAGGCCGTGGTGGCAGGATCAGTTGGATTCTGGTGAAAACAAGCTTGGATGTCTGGAGTTGCTAGGCGCTTAGCTTGGGCGCGACTGTAATAATAGGTGACCTGAAGAAAAGCCAGCAAATCCTGCCAAGCTAGAGCTAAGGCGCTATGAGGCTGGAGATGACAGGCTAGAAAAAACCAGCTAAAATCGTTTTCCAAACGGGGTCGTTGTAGTGGGAAATCATAATGAACAGCGATGGCAAGCTCAACTTGATAGAAGTGAGAAGAGAGCGCTTTGGTTTGGGGATTAGCGAGCGGGTTGCCAAGCATTAGTCCCCCGGCTGGCAGATAGACTGGCAGGTAGAGCGTGGTTCCGGGGTAGAGTGGGGCTGTCAAAAGATAACCACCATGTTTCCCAGCAAGCCAAGCTGTCGGTTGTCCCAAGGTTAGTACAGTAGCATAACCTAGTGCGGCTACTTCTGGGGATAAACTAATGATGCGGATGGCTAAGACATCTCCAGGCTCTGCTTCGGCGATTGATAAGGGCTCCGAATTCCCCAAGTGAACTAATGGTACCTCCACTTGATAATTGTTAATCACTTTTAGCATAGCTTGACCACCTCAGAATTTAAAAGTAAATTGGAAATTCACTGGCTGCATCTGATACAATATATGAAAAGCGGACAAGATTATGCTAAGGGTTTAAAATCCAAAAAGTTTTACATACTACCTTAACAGGAAAACACTGGGTTAACCTAATCCTTAAGATAGGAGAGGAAGACTTTGACTAAATGCATTGATTTGCGTAGTGATACAGTTACTCAACCAACTGCAGCGATGCGACAAGCAATGGCCAGGGCAGAGGTGGGTGATGACGTTTACGGAGAGGATCCGACCGTTCGGAGACTAGAAGAGATGGGAGCAGAGCTTTTCGGTAAGGAAGCTGCTTTGTTTGTACCAAGTGGAACGATGGGTAACCAGGTTGCCATCTTAACCCATACTAACCGTGGGGACGAAATTATTGTCGAAGCCGAAGCACATGTCTACTTCTATGAAGTGGGTGGTATTGGAGCTTTAGCTGGGGTGCAGACTCGCACGATTAGAGGTAATCAAGGTGTTTTGCCAGCTGATAAAGTTAAACAGGCAATTCGTTTGAATGATTTGCATTTTCCGAAGACTAGCTTAATTTGCTTGGAAAACACCCATAACCGTGCTGGGGGCACAGTGACTGCTTTAGAACAAATGGAGGAAGTTGGGGCAGTTGCGAAGGAATTTAATTTAGCTATCCACTTAGATGGGGCGCGAATATTTAACGCGGCGATTGCTCTAGGGGTAGGTGTCAAAGAGTTGACTAAGGATGCTGATACCGTGATGTGCTGTTTGTCGAAAGGCTTAGCTGCTCCTGTGGGCTCACTATTGACCGGCACAGGTCACTTGATAACTAAGGCTCGTCGGTGGCGAAAAATGCTCGGTGGCGGTATGCGTCAAGCGGGAGTGCTGGCAGCTGCAGGGGTTGTTGCTTTAGAGCAAATGGTTGAGCGTCTCCAGGACGACCACCTTAACGCCCGAAGGCTGGCCGAAGGACTTGCCAACATTCGGGGTATCCAAATGGAATTAGACCGAGTTCAGACGAATATTGTTTTAGCAAACTTGGAGCATTCCGAAGTAGCGGTACCAGTTTTTTTAGATAGACTTGGAGAACGTGGAGTCAAAGCAATTCCCTTTGGGGAGCATTTAGTAAGATTTGTGACCCATAAAGACATCACAACTGCTGATGTGGATCAGACTTTAGGGTTTGTCCAAGCAGTAATGCGGGGCTAGCGGAGGTAAAATAGGATGGATTTATTTGAATTTTCAGGTCAGCAAGCACAGAAGAGACAGGCACCTTTAGCTGATCGCATCCGACCATGCACACTCGAGGAATTTGTAGGACAGGAAGAAATAGTGGGGCCTGGGAAATTACTGCGGCGGGCGATTGAAGGTGACCAACTACGCTCGGTAATTTTTTACGGACCACCAGGTACCGGGAAAACCACGTTGGCCAAAGTTATCGCCAACACCACGCAGGGTGAATTTGTACAACTTAATGCTGTTACCTCTGGTGTGGCTGATATCAGGCAGGTCAGCAAGGAAGCCCGAAACCGGCAAAACCACTATGGG
>CAZKEO010000467.1:0-2230 GCA_964551785.1 uncultured Eubacteriales bacterium
CCAGGAGTTCCATGACGCGATTCTGTTCCATTTTCAACCTTATAAGTTAATAAGACTACGGGGATTTGTCAAGCGATGTCAGGGATTGGTAGTGTATCAGTTTGAATTTAGAGGGGGTTGATTTTCCGGCAAACTGTGGCATAATCTAATTATGCCTGACCAATCAAGCAAGAAGCCAAAGCGCCCCCGTGACCTTAATATCTTGGCGAAGGCCATAGTTGATATAGCTACTGAGGGCGAGCCAGAAACCCCGCCTGCCGAAGATACCCGCAATCCCCACGCCGTAGCCTTGGGCCGTCTTGGTGGTGCCAAAGGTGGCAAGGCCCGCGCCGAAAAACTTACCCCGGAGCAAAGGTCAGAGATTTCCCGCAAGGCTGCTAAGGCCAGGTGGAATAAAACATCAGAAACTTAACATCATATCCCCTCACCGCTATCATCGTTTAAGTCAAAAGGCAAAAGCATAGTTTCGTTGTACGCAGGGTGAACTCTATCGAGCTTATATTTAAAATCCAGCCATTTATTGCTTAGTTTCATAATTGTGGTTACTGAAATTAACAATTCTTTCAGCTTCGGATGACCAAAATCGAGCGTTAATCTTTGGTGTAATTTATGTTTTGGTCGTCCACTCTCATTTTTCTCCGTCTTCTTTTTTAACTCTTTCCAAACGCCAGGGGCAAGTCTGCGATATATAATGTCATTTGTCAGGTGCCCAAAATACTTTGGTCTTTTTACTCCGCTCGATGGGTACTTTAAACCTCTAAGCCTAAACATATTCTCATAAAACTCTGATGGGAACGACCTTACCCATGGTTGGAGTTCTTTTGCGACAAATGCCTCTAATATCTTCGCTAGTTCGTCCCTGGCCCGGTCCTTTTGGTATCCCGTAGCTTCATCTACTAATGCTATAATTCCAACATGAGCGAGGCCGCGCATTAGTATGTCTGCTGCTTTTACTATATGTGCATATTGTTTCGGAACCTCACCGCCCTGTTTTAAACACTCATCCCTATATTTCAAATAGACCTCTGCCACCTTAGGGAGCAATATCGCATCATAGCCCACCCCTTTTTTGCCCTGCTTAGTCTTGTAGAAAATAGGCCTCGTCGACGACGCTAAATCTTCTGGAATAAAGGATTTAATCGCGTTAGCCTGTAGAAAAAAGGGCAGTTCGTCGACAGTGCTAAGAACCCCAGTTCCAGCTTTCGGAGAACGGGACCTACCCAAGGCCCTCAGAAAGGTTGCCTGGGTTATAATGCGTTTACCATCAACCAAATTGGCGCAAGATAATAGTGCGTTGCCAATAGGGAAGTCTCCTTCATGCGAAGCCACTGGCAAATCTCCATCCCATCTCGCCGCCGCTGCCTTCCTGGCGATGGCTTTACGCTGTTCAGGGGTTAACATTTCAGCCCTTGCCTTCCCGCCGGCAGCCTTACCAGACACCTGATCCCGATCATCTTTCATTTTGTCACCCCTTATAGATATATTTATGCTTGCATTTTGTACTAATGCAAGCATATAGTACACAAATGCTTGCATTAAGGCAATAAATAATTTTTTGCTTGCATGTTAATTTTTCCTTGACAAAGCATTACCGCTCAAGCATAATAGTCATTAAGAGGGTGGCATGAACAGATTGAGCATACAAAAGCGCTCCCAAATCATTGGCTGTTTGGTAGAGGGCAATTCCCTACGGGCTACGGCCCGCATAACCGATACAGCCATTAACACGGTCGTTAAGCTCCTGGTAGATGTCGGCAAGGCTTGCGCCGAATACCAGAATCAAGCCTTACGGACTCTCAAGTGCAAGCGTCTTCAATGCGATGAAATCTGGTCATTTTGTTATTCCAAAGAAAAGAACGTCCCGGAAGAAAAGAAAGGGCAATTTGGCTACGGCGATGTTTGGACCTGGACGGCTATCTGTGCGGATAGCAAACTTGTTCCCGCTTGGCTGGTAGGCAACCGTGATTCTGATACCGCCGCTATTTTTATGGAGGATTTAGCTACTCGGTTTAGTCATAGAGTGCAGCTTACCACAGACGGCCATAAGGCTTATTTGACGGCGGTTGATGATACTATCGGAATGGCTACAGATTATGCCATGCTGAGTAAACTTTATGGAACAAGAGGGGGAGACGGCCGTTCCAGTCCTGCGGAGGGTACAGGCTGCAAGAAGGCAACTATTACTGGCAACGCCGACAGTACGCATACTCCCACCAGCTACGCGGAGCGC
>CAZKEO010000468.1:0-2224 GCA_964551785.1 uncultured Eubacteriales bacterium
AAGTTGAGAGCGTCATTTAAGACATCACCTAATGGGATTGTAGGCAAAATGTCAGTTAGTTTAAATCCGCCGAAAAGACTGGCCGCATCGCTAAAAAAGTCAGCAGGATTAAAGGAAGGCCCGCTGCCGCCACTGCCACCCATCATATTTTCCAGTGTTCCGCCTACTGGACCAAAGACCCGAGAAATCCCGGAGATAGACATGTTTGGTTTGGCTATCGCACCTGCTTTATCACCTTTAAAATTGACACTGGGCTTTGTCCCCATTATTTCTGCAAAAACTCCACCCTTGTTAGCACCAGAATCAAAACCGCTATTAAGGAATGTTTCGGGAAGCTTAATTTCCACAGTCCCGGTATCAGAGCCTGACAGCATAGCTACCTCTGGCATACGCACTGCGGCCTTTTCCATCACAGGGAAAAATCTAGGCAGTCCGGAAGAAATGGATTCACTTTCAGCAGGTATTTCAGCCTTTAGTGTAATAGTTGCTGTCTCAATAGTGGTATCGTCTTTCTTGCTGCTTACGGCATAGGCAATTTTCTGTCCATTCATGTTAACCTGCCGTCTACTGCTTAACGCTGTATAATTAGTGTTGACTTTGTCCATATCAATCTTTTTATTAGAATTTGTGGCAAACTCTTTACCCACAAAAATCAAGGGTGCAGAAAACTCCAGCATTCTTCCTTCTAAGTCCTCAGCATATAAATGGAACTGGAACGGATTGCTGTTTATACAAGGCCAAAAACCCTGCTGACCCATTGAACCAACTTGCGAACTGGTTGGATTGTCAAGAGAAGGAGTCATCGCAGTTTTCAATAAAACTCGGCTAAATGGAAACTGCCGGCCACGCCTGGTCTCTGATTTGGTATAGACTTTTTCAGGCTCTCGAACAACAATGTACATACGCTGACGCAGGTAAGACGTCCTACTTCCAAACAAACCAGGTGACTTCTGGAATTTACGTTCAGTAACCTTAATCAGTGATGCCCGATGGCCAAAGGGAAATAGATATCCACGGTACACAACCCTGACATAATGATCCCTGGCCATAGTAGCCCTGTGCTGCCATGCTTCTACTTCCAGTTCCGTACCATCAGGCGGATTCCAAGCACCCTGTGACCGCATCCAGGCCCCTAAAGCAGTAAGCATAAACTGCTCTGCCTCAATTGGCCGCGGCTTATACTTGCCTATATGATAATCAGCTGTCAAACGAACAATTTCATGACGATCCCGGGAATCCAGCGACATCCTAAAAGGCGAATTTACATGCCCCGACGGTGACGCCTGCATTGATCCTTTTGGAGGTTCAACATAATCAGGTGACCAGATGGCCCGCAAGGTCCTCATCCGTTCGTTTTTCTCATTAATATTGCCTTTATCATCTTTTACTCCCAAACGGGTATGCCATAGCTCAACCGGTTCCTTTACATTATTGTGGTTTACCGGAACCAATGAATGCTTCCACCCGGAGGAAATATGAGGTGACAGAATTAGCCTATAAGGCATTTCAATAGCAGTCTGAATAGCCAAAGGCTTACTAATTGTATCAAGAACAAACATTGCTTCCATCTCTGCCAATGATACTATTTTCGTTAAATCTTCTATTGGTTTAACTGGTGTAATCGGTAGGATTGTGGCTGTTTTATCAATAGTCAAAACAGGAAGCGCTGTATATACCGTTCGATTAACATCAATAATGGGTGTGGACACCAAGGCCATGGACCGTGCCCGGGTCTCCTGACTTAATACCAAACGGCTAGTTAAATTGGGAACCCTAACAACTATTTCAGGATTGGCCAGTGTCAAGGGCTCTTCCGGAGGTTTAGCTGTACCTGCTACACTCGGTTGATATTTAGTCCAGTCCAGCAAACTTTTTAAGCTGTATGGAATTTCCTTTATTTCTTTTGGTACCAGGAAGGAAAGTCGGCTCGGACCGGAAATTCTCGATTTCACAGGTGGAGCCCAAGGAGTCTCTACTGCTCCCGAATTAGCTTCATTTCGTGAATTTTCCGGGCTGGTAGCAGGCTGAGTTACACCTGCATCGGGATTTTCGTAAAAAGCCTGCTCAGCTATGCTCTGAGGCTGGAAATGAACTATTATGTACGAATTTTCATTTGTTTTAACACGCAAAAGATTTGTACCCTGTATACTAAGGTTGACAAATTCGAAAGTAAGTACTAACAAATCTTCCGGACGTACTACAGAAACTGTAAAACCGTTAGGTA
>CAZKEO010000469.1:0-2223 GCA_964551785.1 uncultured Eubacteriales bacterium
AATTGCGGTATTGGTGTCAAAGATTAAGCTGCGCAAATTACCCAGCATGCGGTTAAAGGCCTGTCCCATCTCACCGAGTTCATCTTTGGAGTGAATCGCTAAGGCCTTGATGGTTAAATCCCCTTCAGCCATCAGATTGGCCGCCTGAGCTACCTGCGTAACAGATTGGGAGATTCCCCGAGATATGTAAAGAGCTAAACCCATCCCTATCATGATGCCTATCAAAATCAGCCCAAGGTTAACATTACGACCAGAGCTGTAGGCAGCCTCACTCTCTTTTACTACATCAACTGCCATCTTGTTATTAGTTTTGATAAACTCAACTAAAATCTTATCTACGGCATTATACTTAGTGCGCGAATCCCCTTGGATTAAGGCTACAGCCTCTTTGTTTTTACCTGCTTTAATTAAATTGATTACCTGTTGATCTACCGCTATCAGGTCAGCCCAAGCAGCGTTAATATCCTGAATCAGCTTTTTACCTGTTTCGGTCCGCAATAATTCCTGGGCTGCGGAAATTTTGTCCTCAAAGGACTCCTGTGCTGGTTGAATCATACCTTCATATTTTGTCAAACTGGCTTGATCGCCTCGATAAGCCGCAAAAACATAAGCTACCACCCAAATTCGGTAGTTCGATTTATCAGTATTGGCGTCTCCAATGACTTCCGCTTTTTTCAACCAATTGTTACCAAGCTCGCTGGCATAACCATCAATTATGGCAGATTGTCTAATTCCAAAAAATCCAATAAGTCCAGTAATCAATAAAATTACTAAAAAACTTGCTATTAGTTTAGTCCCAATCTTCATTTTCACTTGGCCATACCCCCTTCATATTCTAATATTTGCAGTTCTCCAAATTGTAATTGCCGTCCGCTGCTTCACCTCCTAATCCCAAAATAAAAGCCAACACAATTAATCAATCATCTATGCGATGATGACTAAACAAGTGTTGGCGGTATATCAGGCAGCTATCCCGATAGTGTCCCCAGTAAATTATTAAGCTATATCAAAAATTAAATAGCCTTCGTCCTTAGCAGGATCTAAATCATAAAACATGTTTTCCACTCTTTTCTCAATAATCGGGGCTATGCAATCCATAATATGGTGTCGATTAGAATTAGCTAGTTTGATGCGATTAATTTTAACTTCCATCCAGCCCAACTCGCTAAATGCATACTGTTTCTCATGTGGTAATAAATATCCCCAAAGCTTTATCAAAACTAGATTATTATATACGAACGTTTCGGTTCTAGTTGGGCCTTTACCCATCGCATGTTTGATATACTTAGCAATCTCAGTTCCGATTTTTTTCTCAAGTTCCGCATGAATTCTGACAAAGTTCACCAAATTTGTCTCCTTTAGTAACAATTAATTGTGATTAAAGGTAACTATTCGATTCTTAGAACAGATATCCTACTTGTATAAGATTCTGAATTTTTGATGTTTAAGCCACTTGGGACAATACATCCACTGGGCAGGGAGATGGGCTTAAGAGCTGGGGCCAATGTGGTGATGGCAAATATATCCCCCGCAAATGTCAGACAAAAATACTCCCTATATGACCATAAAATAAACCCAGAAAAATAGCTACCATGTAGTTTATCCTACTAAATGGATAAGGCTCTCTGAGCATCATCAGAGAGCCTTATCATATAAGAAAAATCAGGCACTTAAGGGATCTATAAGATCAACTTTAGGATGGCCTGCCAGAGTGACAACTCGTTATGATTAGACAGCACCAAATTTATGGATTACTTAGAGCCTCCCGTTTTTTATATTTGCATTTTATCCTTTTGGGGTTAATTCCTCTGCAATCAGTTCCGCCTGTTTTAATACTGTTTCTGTTGCCAGTTTCTGCATATCCGGAGGATAACCATATTGCCTTAAAGTCCGTTTTACAATGACTTTTAATTTTGCCTTTACACTTTCCTTTATCGTCCAGTCTATTGAGGCATTTTCTCTCACTTTCTCAAATAATACCACAGCCAATTCTCTCAATTTGTCTTTTTGCATTACTTCCCTGGCACTGTCATTGTTGGCAATGGCTGAATAAAAAGCATATTCATATTCTGATAAACCCATTTCGTGAGGCTCTTTGTCCATTTTTTGAATATCTTTACCGAGGGTAATCAATTCTTCTATAACTTCTGCTGCTGTTAATATCTTGTTGTGATATTTTTTAATTGAGTTTTCCAGCATATCCATTAAAGCTTTGCTTTGTAT
>CAZKEO010000470.1:0-2219 GCA_964551785.1 uncultured Eubacteriales bacterium
AATCCTGCCAGGGGAGGTCTCCGGAACAGTCTGACACTTAAATCCGCCTGAGTTAGGTCAATTTACTCGTCAGGCAGATATATTGGTGGTTGCGGTTGGCAAGGCTAAAATGATCAGCGCTGATATGATTAAGCCTGGAGCAGTAGTGGTTGATGCAGGGATTAATGACTTTGAGGGTGGTATTTGTGGTGATGTCGACTTTGCTAATGCTCAGACAATAGCTGGTCAAATCACACCAGTCCCTGGTGGGGTAGGAGCTTTAACTACTGTACTTATTCTCAAAAATGTCTTGAAAGCCATTCAGCTACAAGAGCTATCGGGGGAGGAAGTTTAGCGATGAGTGAGGTCTATAATTGGTCGGTTCGTGAGCTCATAGAAAAGTCTGCATCTGCAGCCCCTACTCCTGGTGGAGGGAGCATAGCCGCTTTAGCAGGTAGCTTAGCTGTGGCAATGGTAGCAATGGTAGGTAATCTCACAGTGGGTAAAGAAAAATATCAAGCTGTAGAGCCTATAGTGATGACGGAACTAGAACAGCTTAACAAGTTGCTTGACAGGCTAGAAGGTTTAGTAAACGAGGATATACAAGCCTTCAGTAATTTTATGGAGGTACTGAAGCTTCCTAAAGCTACTGAGGCAGATCAGCAATTACGTAATGAAAGGCTCCAACAGACTCTCAAAAGTGCTACTGAGACACCACTAGAGATCGCAAGAACCTGCCTGCAAACTTTAGTAATTGCCGAAAAAATTTCCTCAATCGGTAACAAGGGTGCAATTAGTGATGTTGGAGTGGGTGCTTATCTTGCCGAGGCAGCTCTGCAAGCAGCCTTACTGAGTGTAGATATTAATCTGCCTGGCATTAAGGATCCTAGTTATGTCGAAACAGTGTTGGCTGAAAAGGCCCAACTGGTGACAGATAGCAAAGCTTTTAGGGAAAAAACTATTGCCCAAGTTCAGCAGCGGATTTAACTGTTCGCTCAACTTCTTGACACAGACCTTCTGCCCAGGCTACAAAATAACCAGTCTTAATGGTTTCTCGGGCGTGGAACAAGCATTTTACGAGATAATCAGGGTTATCAGCTACTTGGTCCGCATAAAGTTGCGCAAAATTGGCATGGATATGAGCAAGATCAACAGTTGCTTCGGTAGTAGCTAATTCTGGGTTTGCAAGGTGAATGGTGATGCTCTCAAGCTTAGCTAAATCTAGCGCATGTAATAGCAGTTTTTCCGCAAAGGCCCAATGTGCTTGCGGGATCAGGTTGGCAGCAGTAACCCATAATAAGCGGGTTGGTGAATTAATTTGGAAGGGTGCGACCCCGTTTAAATAAAACTGTGAGAACAATTTTTTTTCTGCCAGCGGTAGTTTCAAATAAAACTTGGCTAAGCCAACATTTTTAATGCTCTTAGCAAGCTGCATTCACTTTTTCCTCCAGTTTAAATAGGTGTTATCAGGGTTACCCGCTCTTGCTGAAATTATTCTAACAACCTAAAGAATCAATATTAGATGAAATTGCAATTTTAAGGAAAACCAAGCGGACATAAGGAGGAAAAAGCTTACTATATGTCGAAAATCCTATGGATCAGGAGGCTTTTTTTCGAGAGGGGATAGTTTGTTGGATAAGATAGATGTTTTTGCAATAGATGAGGATTCTACACGAGATATTCCTGAAATTAGACGAGGTGATATCCTACTTGCCGAATATTTTTTTAATGGTTCTTGGAGATTAAAGCCTGTCTTAATAGTACAAAATGATATTGGCAATAAGGTTAGTCCTTTGTTAATTGTGGTACCGATTGTTACCTCCGATGGGAAGGGTAACGCGGGTCCCATGCAAATTGATTTGGATGAGAAAACACAAGCAGTAACTGGACTGCGAAACAGTTCTCTGTTATTAAATATAATTTTGACCATCGAAAAGAAACAATTAAAAGAAAAAATAGGTAGGATTCCTAATTTTCTGCTACCAGAAGTTGAAAAAGGATTAAGACTATCTTTAGGCTTGACCTGTTAAGATCGATAAGAAGCACGCTTTTTCTTTGGGGAAGTAGTGCTTTTTGTAAAAGTTTTTACTCCGTTTACTTGAAGGAGGATTATGTTTTGCAGGCTGTAGGTATAGTTGTCAATGTAGAAAAAGCTGGTGGTATGGATACTGCCATGAAAATGGTTGAATGGTTGGAGGCCCGTGGAGTAAAGGTCTACTTAACTCAGAAACAGCTCAACC
>CAZKEO010000471.1:0-2218 GCA_964551785.1 uncultured Eubacteriales bacterium
AGTTGATTTAAGTTAGGGCAAAAAGGGGGAACAGCAATACAAGGAGTAACAAATACTACTTAACATAATATAAATTATATAACATAGTTGTGATCTACAATGGGACCTAAGCATGGTACACTTTTAGTGCTCTATGTGTGCTCTATCCCTACTTGAACTATGCCTTTGCTACAGCCTAAGGCTTTTGTAGGCTGGGTTCTTATTCGGAGCTGGTTAGCTTGTTCAGGAACTGGTGCAGTTCCTCAATCTTGTGTTCCGGCTGCGTGGTACGTGAAGCCAGCCTTTACAAGAAAATTACGCGGATTTTGGACATCGCGATGCTCCAGGATGCGATTAAGGTCAAGATTTAGCATGATTAGGTCGTTTTTTGGTGATTATGCAGGCATTTATAGGTGGAATATTGAAAGCTTTTGTTCGACTGGTGCAGCTTTTGTTTAGTTGTTACAAGATATTGTTTATTCATTGTAAAATTTAGTCACACAATTTAAAGATTTAGTCAATCTGTTAAAAGATTTAGTCAATTCTTTCACTGGTTTAGTTAAAGTATTGTAAACTATTGTTTATCAGTTAAAAGAAAAAGTCAAAATGGTGCACGTTCTAGTTTGAAGGTTGCAAGATCTTGTTCGGAGGTTGAAAGGTTTTGTTTGAAGGGAGTTAGCTCTGCTCCTGCCTGGCGCGCGTGCATTTGCTGAGTGGCTCCGCGTAAGCCGGCTTATCCGGGACGTGTACACTTTCCGATAGCTCCTGGCACCAGCCAAAGCCCGCATTACACATGCTTGATACAAACGCTCGACCATTTTTACCAACCATTAAATTCTTAAATGCGATCTAATTGCATCCCTTGAGCTAATTCAATAAATTAGTAATACTAAACACAAATTTTATGTCAACTTATTCAGAGGATGAAGAAAATGCCTACAGAACCGAAGCGGGTATGGTTGGTAGGTCAATTAGAAGAGGTACGAGAAAGGGATTGGCTGCTGTTGCAGGAGCGATCATTGGAGGAGCACTCACTGGTGCTTAACATAATTTTAGCTTCAGTAACCATCAGAAGCATAATCATAACAAAAACAACAATAAAATTAAGAAGTAAGAAAGAATTTCAAGTTTTGCTCCTTAAGTTTACCTAAGGCTATTGTGTTAGCAGACTTATTTAGGTTTACGAAAAAGATTAGGCAGCAGTTATTAGTCCGCTCCTTTACCTTGGGTTATTCAAGACACCATCGAATTCAGTTTAATAATTCGTTCCAAATAACCTGATACTTATGAAAAAAGTTCTAGCCTCTGGCAAGGTGCTCGTCATTGTGTTGAGTTCTTTGTCTCCCCTCCCTGCACAAATCCCATTTATCCTCGACTGGGAAAATTTTATGGTTAGAGGAAGTAAAGCAGTCTCACATTCCATTGCGTGTGATGATGATGGTAATTGCTACACTGCAGGAATGTCACGAAATGATGCAAGCGTGGCACGAGTAATCGAAAAGTATCTTCCGAACGGTACAAAGGCACCTAATCCAGGCAGCAATCCCAACGATCCCTGGTACATTTCTGAATCCACCCTGACAACGTGGTACGATTTCCCATTCCATCGAATTGTTGTAGATACTGAGAGGAATGCCCTCTATGTTCTCTTCGCGGGCAAAACAAATTTAAGTACATCATACTCCTTCTTTCTGGTGAAGCATCGCTTATCTAGCGGTGTCCGCCTATGGTCTGCCTATGTTGGAAATACCGACAAACTCCAGGCTGGGTTAACGCTTGATCGGGATGGAAATATCTGGACCGCGCGGCAAGAGTTTGTGGCTATTGTCACACCTCCCGCTGGCTCAGTATATGGTATTTTCGTTCAGAAATTCAGAGCAGCTGATGGCGTGTCCATCACAAATGCACATGTAACGTCTGCAGGAAAATCAAAATACTTCCAGGCAATCGCTGCAGCCAACGACAAACTTTTCCTGGCCTACCGCGAAGAATCTGCTGCTGGTAATTTCGACCTTGTTGCTACTTCTTACGACATCACAGGAAGTAGTTTCAACTTTCTAACGCGCAAAGACTTTAACTACGATATCCATGAACCGGATGATGATAGTCCTATATACTGGCCTCCAAATGCTACAGCTGTCCATCACCCCGTATTTCAAAGCGGGACGGTAGATTCAGACGGGAACTTTGCCGTTGCCGGCTATTATTCATTTAGAAGAGAAGTGGGATGTCACAACGG
>CAZKEO010000472.1:0-2214 GCA_964551785.1 uncultured Eubacteriales bacterium
AAAGGAAGAGCAATAAACCGTGAAATTAGTCTATATGAATGGAACGAAAGTATTGTAGCTATTATTATATACATGATTTGGAAAAATAGGGAGAGGTGTTTATGAGTAAAGTAATCATTCAACAATGTTTAAATCGCACATTCCGACATTGTCTGATTGAGCTTTTGAATTAGGGATATAAATATTTGGATAATAGAAAAAGAAAACAATTCCGGAGATTTGCAAAATATTGTTATAAAATTAGCAAATAATACCCAGTGACTTACAATATTGGTAAGAATATTTAAAGGAGTTTCCGGATTTTCGTCGAAATCCATCCTTATTACTTTTGGAAAGGGTGGATGATTTAATGGAACTCCTCAAAAGTCTAATCGATGAAAGGCCTGAATTCACCTGCGATACTGGTCTTTATCCTCTGGCGGGGGCAATGTGTGAAGGCCTAGCTATCCCCGCTCTAGTCGACGAGGCGGTGGGACCGCGCCACCCTAATGCCAAGCTTTCTTTCGGTGTCTTGGTTAAGGCTCTAATTATGAATATCCTGGATGGTCGTACTCCTCTAGTTCATGTGGAAAACTCCTTTGCACACCTTGATTGTGAGGTGCTCTTTGGATCTGGGGTAACCGCTAGCGACCTTAATGACGACCGTTTGGGGGATACCCTTGATGCTTTGTCTGAAATAAATCTACGCCAGTTGTATTCCCAGATATCGCTACGGGCACTTGATATCCACGGGATTCCTGTAAATTCTGCCCATGTTGATACTACCGCTGCTTCAGTTTACGGGGCTTATGATTCACCGGCTTTAGACGATTTTGATGTTAATTATGGCCGACCCAAGAACAAGCGCACTGATCTTAAGCAATTGAAGGTCGGCACTGCCGTCCAACAAAACGGGATACCTTTATTAGGAGAAGGACTGGCTGGTAAAACCAGTGATGCTCTCTGGTTCCGGGATGCCATGGATGAACTGGCTAAACTTTTTGTCGGTGATTTAGAGACCCGTCCTATTGGGGTGTTTGATGCCGCTGCCAGTAATACGACCATGTTTGACCAGGCATATACTCAAAAGATGCCGATTATTACCCGCTTATCAGACCGCTTTACACTTGCCGGGGAGTGTATCCGCTCCGCCTGGTTGGAGCAGAGGTGGATCGATATCGGTACTTTGGTGGTAGAACCAGCCAAGAAAAAGCATGCTGCTGTGTATCGGATTACCCGTTTTGATGTGCAACTGGGCCAGAACGATTGGCGCTTAATTGTTGTCCATTCTTCTTCTTTAGAAGCGACAAAGAGCAGTACGTTTGCTCGCAATTTACCTAAACGTCAAGAACAGTTGGTGAAAAAATCCACCAAGTTGGCCAAGATAGCCTTTGCCACCAATGACGAAGTCCAACAAGCCATTGAACAGTTTAGGAAAGAAAACATCAATTGTCAAAACCCGTTTGTATGTAGTTCCAAGGTCGAAGTCAAGGTCGTGGAAAAGCACATCAAGCCCGGGAAACCCGCTAAAGATGCCCCAAAAACTGTGTCTACCAAATACCATGCCCTGATAACGGTTGAGGGGATTGACGAGAAACTTTATCAAGAGTGGTTACGACAGGAATCATGTTTTGTGCTGGTTTCTAATGCTCCCGAGCATCGACTTGACGATATCGGGGTACTCCGGGAGTATAAAAAACAGTGGGTAGTCGAGGAGGCTTTCCGCTTTCTTAAGCAACCGATTATCCTAGGGCCAGTCTGCCTGAAAGACAAAGAACGAATCAAAGCACTAATCTTTATTTTGTTACTAGCGGTATTGGTTGCAGCCTATCTACGTCATCGCTTGCTTCAATCCCTAGTTCAAGAAAACCAATCTTCTAAGTCTGCCACGGAGGTAATCTCGGTTAATCAGTTGGAGACAATGTTACCACAGCCTACCCCTAATCCTGTAGTGCAAAAGATCAACAATTGGAAAAACAGGCTGAGCGTAGGTTAGAAAAAATTATTACCGTGGATGGTCGTTTAGTAGACCGACCTACTTTCAAGGTGATCAGGGACTTACTCCTGCCGTTAAAAACAATCACTTATAACGAAGGCGGTAAATGGAAACGCAAGTTCATCCATGGCACACCCCGACGATTACTAAAGTTAATCCACGCCATGGGCTTTAGCCCGAGAATATATCTTGAACCCTTTGAACCCAGTATCGAGTTGTGGACATATCTCCCGGAAAAA
>CAZKEO010000473.1:0-2214 GCA_964551785.1 uncultured Eubacteriales bacterium
CTGCACTACCCAGACCACCGATCACACTGTGTTCTTCGGCAGTAACAATTGCTCCCGTTTCTCTTGCTGCGGCAACAATAGCCTCCACATCAATCGGCTTAATGGTATGAATGTTAACTACCCGGACTGATACGCCTTCAGTTGCCAGCGTCTCTGCCGCATCTAGAGCCATACTGACCATGATGCCGGTCGCGATGATGGTGACATCTTGTCCAGCCCGCAGGGTAACAGCCTTGCCAATTTTAAACTGATAGCCTTCACCATTTAACACCGGGACAGCTGGTCGACCTAACCGAATGTAAACTGGGCCATTGTATTCTGCCACGGCCCGGATGCATGCTTCTGTCTCTGGACCATCTGCTGGTACTATCACTGTCATATTGGGGATACTACGCATTAAGGAAATATCCTCAATGGCTTGGTGGGAAGCCCCATCCTCACCAACAGTTAAGCCGGCATGAGTGGCCGCGATTTTGACATTTAATTTGGTGTAGGCGATGGAGTTGCGAATCTGTTCAAAGGCTCTACCTGCGGCAAAGATGGCAAAAGTGCTCGCAAAAGGAATTTTCCCAGCTGCCGCCAGACCTGCTGCTGTACCCATCATATTAGCTTCTGCAATTCCAATGTTAATGAAGCGGTCTGGGAACTCGGCTGCAAAATCCGCCGTCTTGGTAGATTTGGAGAGATCGGCATCTAATACCACAATTTGTTTATTCTCAGCGCCCAGCATTTTCAGGGCTTTGCCATAGGCGTCTCTAGTTGCAATCTTACTCATATTGTCCTCCTTGATATGAAAGCTCAATATCCTCCATGCACTGTGGTAATTGCTCTGCTTTAGGGGCATTACCATGCCAGCCAGCTTGGTTTTCCATAAAGGAAACCCCTTTACCTTTCACCGTCTCGGCAATTATCATGGTAGGCTGACCAGTTACTGTTTTGGCAGTTGCTAGTGCTCCGGCAATTTCCTTGACGCTATGGCCGTTGACAACTAGTACATTCCAGCCAAAGGCCCGCCATTTATCAGCAACTGGCTCAGGAGACATGACCTTGGTAATTGGTCCATCAATCTGTAATCCGTTATGATCCAAGAAAGCCACCAAGTTATCTAGCTTATAATGGGCCGCAAACATGGCCGCTTCCCAAACTTGACCTTCCTGGATTTCACCATCACCTAATAAGGCATACACTCTGAAATCCTGTTTGTCCAATTTGCCTGCTATTGCCATCCCATTAGCAGCAGAAAGTCCCTGTCCTAACGAACCAGTAGACATATCTACTCCTGGTACTTTTTTCATATCCGGGTGACCCTGGAGTCTGCTATTAAGCTTACGCAAAGTCACTAATTCCTCAGTTGGCAAAAAGCCCTTTTCTGCCAAAGCCGCATACAAGACAGGTGCGGCATGACCCTTACAAAGTACAAAGCGGTCACGTTGGGGCCAACTTGGGTTTTGTGGGTCGACTCGCATTTCGTGAAAATATAAAGTGGCCAAAATTTCTACAGCTGATAGCGAGCCCCCTGGATGCCCTGAATTGGCTGCAGTAATCATTTGTACAATATGTTTGCGGATAGCCTTGGCTTTCTGAGTAATTTCCTGAACTTTGTCCTCTTGGATGGTGTTGGTCATAACTGTACACCCCTGCATATAAAATGCCCCCATTCCTGCTCTTTAGTTTATATTATGCCAATTTTTTAAAGCCTTCTCCCAAAACTTCATGAACATTTGCCACAATTACAAAAGCACTGGGATCGACTTCATAAATAACTTCTTTTAGCCGACTTATTTCAGATAAGCTGACCACTACCATCAGAATTTCGCGCGATTGGCCGGTATAGAGCCCTTTACCGTTTAGAGCGGTAGCTCCACGGTCGATTTTTGCCAAGATGTTTTGGGCAATCTCCTCATGTAAATCAGAAATAATCCAGGCAGCCCGTTCAACAGCCAACCCTTCCTGGACTACATCAATTACTTTTGCCACAACAAAAGCAGATATTAGCGCATAGAGAGCGGCATCGATGCCAAAAAAGGCCCCTGCTGCAACAATAATTAAACCATCTAAGACTAGCAAAATCTGTCCTAACGGTTTGCCCGTAAATTTATGTATTAGCGCGGCAGCTTCATCGGTACCACCGGTGCTGCCTTTGCTCCTAAAGACGAGACCAATACCTAGGCCTACTAAGACCCCACCATAGATGGAAGCCAGCAGGATATTGGA
>CAZKEO010000474.1:0-2214 GCA_964551785.1 uncultured Eubacteriales bacterium
CTGTGGTCTTGTCAATTCTTTTTCCGTGCTATACGGGTTTTTCAACAGCCTGTCTGGGATAAAAAATCGGGTCCGCTTAGCTTTGGCGGTATACTCCGTCAGCTGTTTTATCAGCATCATTTTTGGAGACAAAGGTTTTGCAACAGGTTTCCATACAGGTGTTGGCCGGAGTTGCTTGGGCGGTAGAAGCTTGGGGGGCATCAAAACTATCGGGTAAGCTATTACCCATTGCATCGCTGGTAACCATAATCTTATTAGCTACACAGTGGTTACCATTGCCCCAATAATTGCAGGTATTCACTGAACAATAAATTTCCTGATTCATTTATATCACCTCCTGAAAATAGGTTTTCCCAATGTGGATATCAGTATGCACTCTGCAAAATAATGCAAATATCTGCAAAAAACTGCACGCAATTTTATGCAGTTTTGTTTTTTTCTAGCCACTAGCCCGGGAAGCCTTTTGGGGGACAACCACTCGCCGTAAATAAATACCATTCGGAGTGGAAATAGAACCATTAACCTGCAATAACGAAAATTTACTTAATATTTGGATTAATGGCATAATAATTGCAATTCTTTAGAAGATATTTAAACGAAGTATTAAATAAGTTTTTTTAGAAAAGGGGGAGACAGTTAAATGAAGATGTTTGAGTTTATGGCCAAGGATGTTTTTGGTCAAAACGGGATTGCTGTTCCACGGGGAAGAGTTGCCTATAATGGAGAAGAAGCAGACCAGATTGCCAGGGAGATAGGTGGTCCGGTGGTAATTAAATCCCAGGTGCTAACCGGGGGTAGGGGCAAGGCTGGAGGTATTAAATTCGCGGATACACCTGAGCAAGCCAAACTGGCTGCAGAGCTATTGCTCCAAAGTGAAATTCGCGGTCTAAAAATAGAGCAGGTTCTAGTAGTGGAAAAAATTAAAATTGATAAGGAACTATATGTGGCTATCGCCTTAGACGGAGCAGCCAGAAAGCCATTAGTTATTGCTTCGGCACATGGTGGTATGGACATCGAAGAGGTACCTGAGGAGCATTTAGTAAAATATTATCTAGACCCCAAAATTGGAATTATGCCCTACGTTGCCCGGGAGATCACTCGCCAAATGGGAGTTCAAGGGGAAATAGGGAAGCAGATTCAGGATGTGCTGCAAAAAATGTGGCAAGTATATACTGCCTATGATGCTGAACTAGTGGAGATTAACCCCCTAGTAGTGAGTGGTGATAAAATTATGGCCGCTGACGGTAAAATGACCATTGATGATGAGGCAGATTTCCGGTGGCCTAAAGGCACTCCATACGTAGAGGAACGCACAGAAGTAGAACAAAAAGCTCACCAACTAGGAATATCCTATGTGGAGCTAGACGGAGATATTGGGGTAATGGCTAATGGGGCCGGGATAACCATGGCTACTCTGGATATCATTAAACACTTTGGCGGAGAGGCCAAAAACTTTATGGATGCAGGTGGTGGCTCCAGCATGGAGGCGACTGCCAAAGCCCTAGAAATTCTAATCTCCACTAAGCCTAAGGCTATTTTAGCCAACATCTTTGGAGGGATAACCCGTTGCGATGATGTAGCCCGGGCTTTTGCCAAGGTGAAAGAGGAAAGAGGAATTCCTGTTCCGGTGGTCATCCGCCTGGTGGGGACTAATCAGGATGAAGGGGTACGAATTTTAAAGGAAATTGGCATTGAAGCTTATAGTAGAGTAGATGAAGCGGTGGCCAAAGCAGTTGAATTGGCCCGGCTGGCATAGGGGGAAGAAATAAATGGCAATTATTATTGATGAAAACACGAGGGTATTAGTTCAAGGGGCAACTGGTAAGCAAGGCAGTTTTCACCTGGGACAAATGGTAGCTTATGGCTCTAAAGTGGTGGGTGGTACTTCGCCCGGGAAAAGTGGGCAAATAGTGGAAGGAGTACCTATTTTCGATACTGTTGCTGAAGCTGTGGAAAAGGTCCGTCCCGATGCCTCGGTTATTTTCATTCCTTCCAAGGGGGTTAAGGATGCTGCCTTTGAAGCCATTGATGCTGGCATCAAAACCGTGGTGATCATTACTGAGCATGTACCTGTACATGATGAAATGGCCATCACGGCTTTAGCTAAAGAGCGGGGTACTATTGTACTAGGTCCTAATACCTTTGGCTTGGTATCTCCTGGTAAATGTAAAATGGGAATTATGCCTAATGCGGTGTTTAATTCTCCTGGTAATA
>CAZKEO010000475.1:0-2197 GCA_964551785.1 uncultured Eubacteriales bacterium
CTCAAAGCGGATGGCCCGAAACACACGGGTGGGATCCTCTACGAAACTCAAGGTATACAGGATACGGACAACTTTCCGTTCTAGGTCTCTGCGAGCCCCAAAATAATCAACTAACTCCCCGAAATTTTCACGAGACAAGCCGATCGCCATCGCGTTAATAGTGAAATCTCTGCGGTAGAGGTCTTCTTTTAAGGAAGATAGTTCTACCTTAGGCAAGGCAGCCGGGTATTCATAAAATTCTGTGCGAGCAGTAGCGACATCAATCTTAAAATGATTTGGCAAAACTACAATTGCTGTGCCGAATTTTTCGTGAATACTTACCCTTCCACAGAAGTATTCCGCTAGCAACCGAGCAAAAGCAATGCCTTCACCCTCTACTACCAAGTCAATATCATAATTATCCACGCCCAAAATCAAATCTCGCACAAAGCCTCCGACCACATAGACCTTGAAATTCTTGTGGGTAGCTAAGTGATAGACTTTGCTTAAGATATCGATAATTTTCGGTGAAAGTCGGGCTAGCATTAGTTCTCGGATCGTTTGGCCGACCCGGCCCAGATTTTCACCTTCTGGCAGATAAATTTGTCGACTGGTTTCTGGATAACTAGCGCCATGGATGGTCCGTAGAACATCCGTCCGGGAGACTATCCCAATCAAGCGTCCGTTTTCTACTATTGGTAGCCGGCCAATTTGATGTTCAATCAGCAAGCGTTGAATTTCTGGCAATGGTACCGCTGGGCCAGTGGAGATTACCCGCCTAGACATGTAGCCTTTGACCGGAGCATGCCCTAAACCATGGTGCTGCGCTTTATCGATATCACGCCGAGAAATGATCCCCACAATGTCTTGTTGCTGGTCAATAACTGGCAGACCAGAGTGGCCATAACGCAGGAGGATTTTACCTGCTTCATCAATGGTGGTCTCCGGATATACTGTTTTGACAGGTGCCGACATTAATTGAGCAGCAGTAGTCATCGGCTTAATTTTTGCTTCTAAGACCTGTAACAACTTTTGTTTAATTTCCTCAACATGGACATCTTTAATAGTAGCCGAAGCTGCTTTATCGTGCCCCCCACCACCAAAAGGCTCCAGTAGTTCAGAAACACTAACCTGGTCTGCTCTACTTCTAGCTACAATATGCACCCGGTCTTCCATCTCGACAACTGTCAGGATGACATCAACACTCTCGATCTCACCAAGTTTGTGTGTTAACAAGGCTAAGCCACCAATATATTCATCTACTGTGGACATAGCAACTAAGACCTTCGTACCGTGAATTAAGTAGCGTTCACCAGATATTAGCAGGTTATTGAGGAGATTTTTCTGAGATTCACTTAAGGGCCGTCCGATAAAGTCAGCAATAATTTTTAGATTAGCCCCGTGGTCTAATAGGAAGGCAACAGCTGCTGCATCTCGTGCCGTTGAGGTAGAAAAGGTTAGACAACCAGTATCCTCATAAATGCCCAAGGCCATGATTGTTGCTTCCAGCGAGTTAACGGGTAGTCCTGCTTCCTTAATCAGTTCTACTAGCAAGGTGGTGGTAGCTCCTAAGGGCTCAATAACCTCTAGCGATCCATGTATGTCTTGATTAGTACAGGGATGATGATCATAGATGTGGACAACTAAATCTTGCAGATTAGCGACCTTTTGCATTAACCCTAAGCGACTTTTGGTTTTGGTGTCCACTAAAATCAACTTATTTACTTGCTCAAGTGGAATATCTTTGGCCGCCCTTACGTTGAGCGTATATTTATGTAAGCCCATGAAGTCTTCCACATTCCGGCACAGCTTGCCGGGAAAAACCATTTCGGCATCTGGATAAAGCTTTTTAGCAGCAACCATGGCAGCTAACCCATCAAAATCTGTATTGCTATGGCTTAAGATTATTTCCATGATGTTCTCTCCAGTCATGAACTGTTCTAGCTTTCCATTATATCATAAGGTGGCACTTTCGCCTATTCCCTGCATAGTATGCAGCAGAATCAAATCTTGCGAAGTCCCTACAGAAAGGTGATGAATGTCTAGCTATGAGCAAGCCGACTGCTTCGATTATCTTGCCCTGCAAAAATGAAGGTAGCAATATCCGCAATACCGTGCATTCCATCCTCCAAGCCAAATCTAACTGTGAATATGAAGTGCTGGTGGTGGATGACGGCTCCACTGATGGTTGTTGTGATTGGTTGCGAACCCATCCCCT
>CAZKEO010000476.1:0-2191 GCA_964551785.1 uncultured Eubacteriales bacterium
GATGTATACAAATCTCTGGAAACACGGGCGAAACAGGGGTAGCAGGGGGACGTTCTTTTGTCTTCACACCCCCTGCTGCCATTACTTACCTGTAATGCTGGCGAGCATTGATGTTGATTTTATCCTCTTTAAATCCGGTAGCCCGGCTGCTTAGTTCTATGAGTTCCTGCTTCTGTTCTTCGCTTAGTTCTTTAATATCTAATATTATGCTTACCCCCGCTTGCTCAATGATTACCGCACAGTCAGGAACGCCTTTGGACTTTATCAACGTTTCAGCCTGCATTTCTTTCTCTGCCGCATCTGCTGCTTCTACCAACTTCATGGCCGCCGCATCGCGAACCTTTTGGGCATTGGAGGGGTTGCTGGCAATGTCTTTTAGAACCTCCGTTTGTTTGCCGCGTATGCGTTCCCGTTCCAATCGATACTCTGAGAAAAAGCCTATCCCTTCACTCAGCTGCTCGTTAATCTTCTGATTAACAGCTTGGTCAACAGGATCAACATTTTCTACAATTTGATTCACGGCTTCGCTATCTTTATCAAGACTGATATGCAAGAGATTAATTCCAACAAACGGTATGATGATGATGGCACTTATAATAGCTAGCTGCTTTAATTTGTGGAAACTGATCAACATTGCTACTCCCCCTTTCTGGCTACTACGCTGACCTGATGGGGGGAAATGTTTAGCAGGGTTGCAGTTGCATCCGTTAATTTTTCCCTAATTGCAGCATCTTTGGCACCTTCAGCAACGACCAAAACACCCATAACATTCGGTGCTTTTTCCTCGACCAGCAGGGCTGAACTTCCTGATACAGCAATATCACTGCTTAGATTCTCCTCCCTGATCTTCCTATCCCCACCATTACGATCCTGCTCACTGGTTTCCCGAATTTCATTCTTACTATTACTGGCATAGTTTTTAACCCCGTTTGAACTCAGGGTAATACTAACGCCAACCTTGCCAGCTCCGTCAATCTGGGAAAGTATTGATTGTAATTCCTGACACAGATTTTCCTTGGCCTGGTCCACACTACTGGGACTGCTTTGCACAGCTACTTTGGCTGGCTGGCTTTTGCCCACTGGCCAGATCAAAGCCAACAAACCGATGCAGACAACTAAGGCCAACAAGTACCTGCTCCATTTGCTCCAGTCTATCTTTCCTTTGGCACCATCTTCGTTCTGGTTACCTCTGATCCATTCCTCCAGCACTTTTTCAACCTCCTTCAAATTTAATTTCAACTTCATTACTCGGGATTCCATATAGATTACTTATCACTTGAAGTATTTTATTTTCGATTTGTTCCCGCTCCGCATCGCCGATATTCTCCTCCTGACCGGAGAACACATTAATCCCTTGTGACTGACGAGCTTCATTGCTCGGCACAGGTCTTACGGTTAGTTCGATCTTTGCGATTGAACCATCCGCTTCCATGTCGACCTGCGTTTGCACATCATTCACGCCTGCTACCAGGCTAGTCACCGCATTGATCTGCCCTCGAACCTTATCCTGAATCATTGCTTGCTCACGATCTATAACTTCTTGCTGGAGTTGCTCCCCCTTGATCTGGACATTCTTCTCCACATCTTCATCCAGCTGATAATCCCAAAGACTTATTTCAAAACGATTGTCATTAAACAATATATTTAGGCACGGACTTAAGATGGCGATCAGGACAAACAAAGCCACCGAGAAACGGACAAAAGGTTTAAGCCGTCCATCCGGTAAAATTAACTCCAAGAAGCTGGCCATGATGATAATAACCATGAGATTCTTTACGATTGCATATAAAGTGGTCACAGCATCACTCCCTCTAACGTAACATAAAGGCACTATTGGTCATTCCTGCCACGATGGCAATCATTATAAAAAACATTAAGCCTACTGCGGCTGTAGCTGCCAGCATGAGAAAGAGATGAACACTCATGATTTCAAGGATAGCTGCTGTTTTGGCATCCCCCAATGGCTCCACGACAGCCCCCACAATTTTATAAATCAGGGCTAATACCGCTATTTTCAACAAGGGGAAAATAATTATCCCTAGAATGACCAGTACTCCAAAAACACCCAAGGCCTGTTTTAGCATCACCACATATCCGGCCGTCACTTCTACTGTATCCCCCAGCAATTTACCAACTACTGGTATTTCGTTGTCGGTAACGAAGCGCGTCGCCCGGAGAGCAACTTTATCCA
>CAZKEO010000477.1:0-2185 GCA_964551785.1 uncultured Eubacteriales bacterium
CCTCGAAGGAGACGGCGGGGATTCCATACAGGGGGGCGATCCGCATACTCCGTGTGATTCCGTCCCCAACCTTTTTCAACGAGAAGCGAGTCATGTCGTGCTTCTGGTGCAAGTCATCTTTGTTTTGGTGAATGTGGTTAAAGCGGTTAATGGTTTCCCCCGTGATGTGAGATGTAGCCGTGCAAAGCTCCTTACTGGCGGGGTCCCAGGCTGCATCAAACGTTAAGCCCATGACGTTAAGGGCCCCTTCTTGAAGAGGATCTAACCGATCAATCATTCCACCATTAAAGTAAAGATTTCTGTTCATCTTACTTAATCCTTCGAAATACTGAGCTCTTGTTCTCATAGTCATTCTCCTTTTCTTACAATCACCGTTATTGAACAATGTGCGTTATTCAAACTCTAACGTCCCTGGAATTTCGCAGGCCGGTTTTCTAGAAAAGCTCTCATCCCTTCTTTTTGATCTTCAGTAGCAAACAACAGGCTAAAGCATTTATGTTCATATTGCAGACCTGCTTCCAAATCCATCCTTAACCCCTCATTCACTGCTGATTTGGCCAAACTCAAGGCTACTGCACCTCGGGCAACAAATCGTTTCGCCATTTTTTGCGCTTCTTCGGCTAACTGATCAGTCGGTACTACTTTATTTACAAGACCTATGCGCAAGGCCTCATCCGCTTTAATAAAATCTCCGCCAAAAATTAATTCCTTTGCCCTACCCTGACCAATCAAGCGTGGCAGACGCTGTGTTCCCCCTGCGCCAGGCAAGATGCCCAGTTTAATTTCTGGTAAACCAAATAAGGCATTCTCCGCTGCAATACGTATATCCGCGACCAAAGTTAGTTCACACCCACCGCCTAGAGCGTAGCCAGCGATCGCAGCGATGACTGGCTTAGGCATGGTTTCGATCAGTTGGAAGGCCCGGTGTGAGGGGTTATCATTGATCGTTACATCCACAGCGGTAGCATTGGCCATTTGTCCAATGTCCGCCCCTGCAGCGAATACTTTCTCACCACCCGTGATGATGACTACCCGCACGGCAGGATCAACAGCCAGTTTTGAGGTCGCTTCCGCCAACTCATTAAAGACCTGGTCATTCAGAGCGTTTAGCACCTCAGGGCGATTCAGAGTGAGTGTAGCGATACCTTCCTCAATTTTTATGATGATTGTTTCGTAAACCATTCATGACTACCTCCTTTTAGAAATATTAATTTCCCTCTTAAAAACTCCCAGTACCCTTACTATTATTTTAAATATTCAAAAACTACTGTCTATTTAAAATAATCTGACACCTATGGGATTACTTTGCAAATCTTATGCCAACTCATAGTAAAATAAATAAAACCCTCCTGTCTGGCAAACCAGACCACAGAGGGTTTTTCCGATGTATGGAATTAGGTACAAAACAGCGTTTTCTTTGTTTATTTTAGTGCGTAAAGCGCACACACTTCCACTGGTCGTAGAAACGATCACTAATTAATAACCAAAAACTCGGTAAGTATTTACTATTTAATACCATAGCTGAGTAATTTATCATAAAATACCCGCCGAGAAAACCCCAAGGCTTTCATGGCATTGGTTCGGTTGTTGTTATAAGTGTCCAAAGCAGACAATATTAAATCCTTTTCGATTCTGGCTAGAATCTCCTTTACAGCGTAAGGCTTATCTTTAGAATTAAAGTTATCATCGCAAGTAGGAATTATCCGGGCGGGCATATGCTGAATTTCTATGGTCCTGCCACCACAGACAATACTTGCATGCTCTAAGACATTTTGCAATTCTCGAATGTTACCTGGCCAGTCATACTCCTGAAAAAACCTCACTACTTTAGGAGAAAGAGTCAGCTCATGACCAACTTCTCGCGAGAACTGATCAAGGAATGTCTTAGCTAGGGCCATTAAATCGTCTTTACGCTCGCGAAGCGGGGTCAGTGTAAGTGGAACAATATTTAGTCGATAATACAGATCAAGCCGAAAGGTCCCTTGTTCGATCATGCTTTCTAAATCTCGGTTCGTGGCCGCGATCACCCGAATATCAACCTTGACGGTCTTACACCCACCAACCCGTTCAAACTCCTTTTCTTGCAATACACGTAACAACTTAGATTGCATGGGGAGACTCATATCCCCTATTTCATCCAGAAAAATAGTACCGCAATGGGCCAGTTCAAACTTCCCAAGTTTGC
>CAZKEO010000478.1:0-2183 GCA_964551785.1 uncultured Eubacteriales bacterium
ACAGTATCTGTCAGCAAAAAACTTCTACCTGTTGATAATTCTACCTTTCGCGTGGTCGGGTCTAGCGTCGCAAATAACTTATCTTCCGCTAACACATTTGCCTTAGTAAATGCATTCAGTAAAGTACTTTTACCAGCGTTAGTATAGCCAACTAAGGCTACAACAGGCAGTTGGCTGCGTTCCCGGGTACGACGTAAGCGTTCGCGGTGCAATCTAACTTGGTCTAAATCTTTCTCGACATCTTTGATACGATTTCTAATTCGACGGCGGTCAGACTCAAGTTTGGTTTCTCCGGGCCCCCTAGTGCCAATGCCACCGCCTAGTCGCGATAAAGCCGTACCGGTACCAATCAACCTTGGAAGGAGATAATGAAGTTGAGCTAGTTCTACCTGCAGTTTTCCTTCTTTGGTATGAGCCCGCTGGGCAAAAATATCTAAGATCAGGCCGGTTCGGTCGATTACTTTGATGCCCACGGCTTTTTCGATGTTGCGTTGCTGGGCAGGGGTCAATTCATTATTTATAATGAGTAAATTCGCTTGTTGAACCTGTGCTAGTAAACGAAGTTCCTCGATTTTTCCGTAGCCTATGTAATAGGTAGAGTCCGGACGATTACGTTTTTGAATAACTTTATTTACTACCTCTGCTCCTGCTGTATAAGCTAATTCCTGCAGCTCAGCCAAGGTTTCAATTGTAGTCCGATTTTTATCTTTAGTTGGCAGATCCAGTCCCACTAAAATAGCTTTTTCGGGCCCTGCTTCTTCCGCCATTGTCGTCCAGCCATGCTTAATATCTTTTTCTATCTCGCGTAACAGACTCAGGAAGTCGAGCTTGACAAGCTGATTAAGTGTGTAAGACTTAGATAATTGGTGAGCTTGGCCAAGCAATCCGTTCTCGGGGGTGAGATGAGCAAAACAAATAGAACTAGGGTGTCCGTCTTTTACTCCTACAGCTACCATCAGATCTAGTTTCAATAATATTAAGGCGGAAACATCTACGGAACTTAAGGTTCCTGTTCCAGAGGGGTGAGTATGAATACAACGCAATCCATTTAAGCCGCTCTCACGACGTTTGGTTGTTTGAGTTGAAAGGGGTACAGTATCACCATCGCCTACTAATACGTCGACTACTTGACCTCGTCTATTAAGGTGAACTGCAATTTCCCTGCCGATTTCAGCAGTAAGTTGTGCCATCGGGTGAATCAAATCTACGCTAATTATTTGATTGGGTGGTACCTGCACATTATACAGTTCTGCCAGACGAAGCAGTTGAGTTTTTCTTAAGCCGTCAATATTTCCTTGTACAGTACTAATAATATATACCACTCCCATGGGCTTATTTATCCTATTATCATAACATAATAAACCAGGATTAGGAATAGTACCTAACCCCGGATATCAAGAATGTCTGTTCTGTTGATTAACATTAGTTCTTCACGACTAATTTTGTGTTGTGCAATTAAACGCACGGCTTGCCTTCTAATGGCTTTTTCGATCAGATTCCGAACTAACCTGGCACTTCCACTATACTCATGTCCTGGACCCATATAACGACAGAGAATCTTCTTTAAGGCCTCCATAGCTTCTGGATCCAGGTGATACTGCCTGCTATTAATCATTACTTCAGCTATAGCCATCAATTCCTCCAAGGAATAATCAAGAAAATCAATATGAATCGGAAACCGTGAATTTAAGCCCGGATTGGTCTGTAAAAACCAATCCATTTCATCTTGGTAGCCTGCCAAAATGAGAATTAAATTATCCTTGTGATCTTCCATTTCTTTGACCATGGTGTCAATCGCTTCTTTGCCAAAATCCTTTTCGCCACCTCTGGCTAGTGAATAGGCTTCATCGATAAAAAGAATTCCACCTAAGGATTTCTTAAGCTGTTCTCTTGTTTTCTGCGCGGTATGGCCAATATATTCCCCTACTAGATCTGCCCGTTCAATCTCAATCAAATGCCCTTTGCTCAACACACCTATCTCTTTAAAGAGCTTGCGAATTATTCTCGCTTCAGTGGTTTTACCGGTTCCGGGGTTGCCTTCAAAAATCCTATGTAGCACAGTTGGTTCGGTCAGCAATTTTTCTTTCTGACGTCGCCTCTGTATCTCTACCAAGGCAGAGATCTCGCCCCTCCGTGCTTTAACATCATTCACCCAAACTAAATGGTCAAGTTCCATCAATCTT
>CAZKEO010000479.1:0-2180 GCA_964551785.1 uncultured Eubacteriales bacterium
CTACAAGCTTTCTCGAGATTAAAGTGGCGTAACGACTAGTGCGGAGGGAATGTCCATTAGTATGTATGTCTTTGGCCTCTAAGGCCTGAATTAAAGCCCCCATGCTATCTTTCAAAGAAACATAGATGAGGTCTTTTTCTTTTTGGATAAACTGCTGCATTAGTTGTTGACCATATTTATTAACAATATCTACCAAGAAAGTTACCATGATAAAAATAGTGACCCTAGTAACCATTAAGGAGTATGTCGAATCCTCTGCAGTAGCTACTGGTAAAAGCCCTGGAGCATACAGCGAGGCTATCAGGTATGAGGTAAGTTGAATGGCGGAACTGACAAAATGCAGTAGACGATCACGATACGTCATATTAATTGCAGTGATTAAATAGAACAAGCAAAAGATTTCTGGATTACGTAAAATAATAGCGGAAAACAGGAAGGTCAAAATCAGGTTTAAGTTCACCAGATACTTAGTATATGGTAAATTTTCCTTGGCCTTTAATAATAAGTAGAAAATTGTGATGGCTGGTAGTAAACCCATTACAAAATAGAGAAATTGGGAAGCAGGAGAGCGAGTAAGAGGGGATAAAAACACTAAAAGAGTGATAAAAGCACCACACAGCAAGGTATTCAGGAAACCCAAAGCAATTTTGCGACTTAATCCATTTTCCATTTCGTAAAAGCCCTGCATCAACGTATCACTTCCCTTAGGCGCCAATTTAAGTAAATTGTGGAAATTAATATATTTCGTTCGCTAAATATTAGCAAAATCCTTTTTTTGCTAGTAGAATACTCAAAATATTTGACGCTTTTTAAATTAATGCCCATAAATCTACTTTTATCGATAGGAGTATTTGTAAAATATTGTCGTAAAAAATAAATAACCACAATGCAATGTCGGTAAAAGAATACAAAAGTCTATAAAAGTCGGAAAATTATAAAATATTATCGACTATTTCTTCGAGTTAGTTAGCATAGGTGGAAGTAAAATGAAAGTTAACTTGGTAAAAGGGGGAAAAACTAATGATTTATTTGTCTGTCGGGGTAATATTATGGTTGTTTTACTACTACAAGGTGCAAGAAAGTCGAGAAAAGCAGTTAATTGATGCCTACATCCCTTCATTTGGTCCATTTATTGATTCCTTTAATCTCGACGGTTTAACTGTCGATGCTGAGGACAAGCTTTCATGGGGAGCAAAATTATACGTCTATAATGACGGTTTAATAATTGGTGGGCCTGACAATGTTGCAACGAATTATCACCTGTCATTTGATGAAGTCCAAGGCTTTACCACTCAAGGTCGGATGGTTAGTATCTATTGTGTTCAGCGTCATAATCAACCACAAAAAATCGAGTTAAGCACCAGTCCACTGGAACAGAGAATTGATTACATTCTGAGTACAAATATCTAATGAATGGAGAGATAAATTATGTTAAATGTTAAAGAAACTACCTTGCCTCAGGAAAGTTCACGGTTAGTTGATGAAATAAGTTTGCTGGATTTTGTAGAAGTAGAAACTAATGACCTGTTTAAAAAAGCTTACCTCTTAGATGATTGGATTAGTTATTTGAAAAAAACTAATCAGTGGTTAATGCGGAGAACTTTATTAAATACTTGTTCACACCGCTCTAATGTTAGAGACTTTAATGGTTTAGTTAAAAATATGATTATGATGGGTAGTAATAGCTATTTTGAACTCAATAACCACCCGGAAGTAAAGTTAGCAGCTAAAAAAGCGCTCGAAAAGTATGGAGCTGGCTCAGGGAGTGTTCCCTTATTGGCAGGTAGCTTCGATATTCATGAACAGCTTGAGGCTAATCTAGCGGCTTTTAAGTCTTGTGAATCAGCCATGGTTTTTTCGGCGGGTTTTCAGAGCAACTTTAGTATAATTACCGGCTTATTACGTAGTAATGACTATGTAATTAATGATATGTTAAATCATGCTTCCATCATTGAAGGCTGCAAGAATGCAGAGGCAAAGTTTGGAACCAAAACTGAATATTTTGCTCATAGTAATATGAAGCATCTTGCCAAAAAACTAGACAGTATTAGCCCCGAGAGTGGCAAACTAATCATTGTCGATGGGGTCTTTAGTATGGATGGTGATATTGCTCCACTACCAGAGATTAAAGCTTTAGCTACTAAGTTTGGTGCTAAAGTCATGATTGATGAGGCGCACGG
>CAZKEO010000480.1:0-2175 GCA_964551785.1 uncultured Eubacteriales bacterium
ATCAACTTACCATAGTTGAGGGGGCCGGGGGATTGATGGTTCCGCTAGTGGGTACCGAGGAGACAGTGGCGGACCTGGCAGTGAGCATGGGCTTACCTTTATTAGTCGTTGCTCGACCTAATTTGGGAACCATTAATCACACGTGTTTGACGGTGGCTTATGCCAAGGCTAGGGGACTAAAGGTTGCTGGAATAATTATTAATATGTACGACCATCAAAACCCTGGGGTAGCTGAGCGGACGAATCCAGGTTTGATTGAAACAATGACAGGGGTACCCATACTGGGATTAGTTCCCAGGGTGGAAGGGCTTACAGTTGAAGGGGAAAACCCTCAACCAGGTGACTTGATTTCTATCATCGAAAATTATGTCAATATAGATCAATTACTAATCAATATTCAATATTAGAACCACGAACCACGAAAAGGAGTTGAGTTAATTGAAACTAGATTACGCCCAATTGGCAGAGTGGGATAAGGAGTATGTCTGGCATCCTTTTACCCAAATGCAAATGTGGAATGCCGCTGATCCGTTAATCATTGAACGAGGGGAAGGCAGTTACTTAATTGATGTCTTGGGCAATCGGTATTTGGACGGGATATCTTCCTTATGGGTTACGGTACACGGTCATGCTCATCCCATCTTAACCCAGGCTATCAAAGATCAAGTTGATAAAATTGCCCATACTACGTTACTGGGGTTAGCCAATGTTCCTTCCATACAACTGGCAAAAAAGCTAGTGGAGATCACACCTTCCGGTTTAACAAAGGTCTTCTATTCTGACGCGGGTGCCACTTCGGTAGAGATCGCTCTAAAGATAGCTTTTCAGTATTGGCAGCAGCAAACAGATCCCCAGGAGCGGCAGAAGAAGAAATTCATCTCTCTAGAAGAGGCCTATCACGGAGATACAGTGGGAGCGGTAAGTGTCGGCGGTATGGATTTGTTTCATGCTACGTATCGAGATTTGTTGTTCGAAGGGTATAGGGTACCTACTCCTTATTGCTATCGCTGTCCGTTAGGACGGGAGCGCGATCAGTGTAATTTGGCCTGTCTGCAGGTTGTTGAGGATATTATGGCGGAGCATCATCAGGAAATTGCCGGCATGATTATTGAGCCTCTAGTGCAAGGTGCCGCAGGAATGCTTACGGCACCTGTTGGGTACTTGAGGAAGATACGCGAGCTTTGCACGAAATATAGTATTTTACTGATCGCGGACGAAGTGGCTGTAGGCTTTGGTCGCACCGGCACCTTGTTTGCTTGTGAGCAAGAAGGAGTTAGTCCTGACATCATGTGCATTGCCAAGGGACTGACGGGGGGGTATTTACCCCTTGCTGCTACTTTAACTACAGAACCAATTTTCCAAGCTTTTCTAGGGGAACCCCGGGAGCGTAAAACTTTTTACCATGGTCATACCTTTACGGGAAATCCCGTGGGGTGTGCAGTAGCCCTGGCAAATATTGAAGTCATAGAACAAACCCGCTTGATTCAGCATGTCCAAGATTTAGCCCGGATGCTAAGTGGTGAATTAGAGAGGTTTAAATCATTGAGTCATGTGGGCGATATCCGGCAGAAAGGCTTAATGGTGGGAATTGAGCTGGTTCGGGACAAGCAGACCAAAGAGCCCTATACATTGGAAGGAAATATTGGTCATCAAGTCATTTTGGAAGCTCGCAGGCACGGTTTGATTATTCGTCCCTTAGGGAATGTCATTGTTCTGATGCCCATTTTAGCGATGAGTGAGGAAGAATTACAAAAATTGATATCCATAACCTACCAGGCTATTAAAAAAGTGACTGAAAGGGAGTCGCAATGATAAATGAGTAAGGTTGATGTAATTAACCGGTTAGAAGAAAAGGTTTTAGCTGGTCAGGATATTGCCGAGGAAGAGGCTCGAGAGTTAGGGGAATTGGACGGGTCTGACCTTTATCAACTGTTTGCTGCTGCTAGCAGGATTCGTGATCTGCGGGCTGGCAAAAAGGTGGATCTGTGCTCTATTATTAATGCCAAATCTGGTCTATGTTCAGAAAACTGTAAATTTTGTGCCCAGTCGGCGCATCATCAGACGGAAGTTGATGTTTATGATTTGTTGGATGAAGAGTCAATTTTAGAACGGGCACTTCAGATGGAAGCGGAAGGAGCTAAGCGGTACTCCCTGGTGACAAGTGGCCGGGGGATA
>CAZKEO010000481.1:0-2167 GCA_964551785.1 uncultured Eubacteriales bacterium
CATTTGCTTATTTTGAAGTGTTTCTTAATCCACTTCACATATGCATTATACATCTCGTTAAATTGTTTACTTTTGGTACACAACTGTTGGGTATCATCATAATATCTGAGTTCGACCCAAAGCCTACCTACATTTAAAATCTTATCTGACCACTCTTTACATCTTGAAAAGTCAATTACTTCCGTCTTGATTGAATTAACAAATCCCCCTTCCAAACATATGACTCTAGAATTTTGAAGAGCAATAAAGAGTTTCAATGCTTTTGATGCTAATGCTTCTTCCCAAGTATGAATACTTGCTTTGTCATCTAATATTACATGTTTGTTTTCCACTATTTCTTTAAGAAAAGAACTTTCGTCTAATTCCGTTAAAAAAAATCGAATTTGTCTGCCCATTTGCCCCTCCTAATTATATGGAACAAACTCTACTTTCCATCCTTGTGCTTCTAAATCTTTAATGGCCTTCGTCTCCCTGGAAATTAGGGTACCGGACTGAGTTTGTTTGCCAACTTGTATTAACCACTGTTCACCAGTTTCAGGGTGCGTTACAACTATATCTCCGTATCGACCAGTCTTTAAACCACCAGGTGTTTTTACATATAATTCAAAATCAACTGTATAACCACCTTGTTTTAATTTAGTTGCGATTTCCTCTATTTTTCCTTGATGCAGAGGACCACCTTTCTTACCATAAGGATTCGGAATGAACTTGTTTAGCTTCTCAATTTTGGACACAAGACTAGGAAACTTGGCTGCAAGTTTCTCCGGAGCAATACCAGAAGAAGCTATTAAGTATATTCCTTGCCCAGCGAGAAGACCTAATGCACGATCTTTTTCATTCTCGTCTGGTATCGTAATTATTGTTTGATACTCCGCTTTTGCTTGATCACCCAAAGCATCAAATAATTCACTATATCCACCAGGAGTCTTCCCGATTTCCCATATTACTTGTGCTACTTCACCTAACTGCTTTAACTGCTCTCCCGGGCTGGAAACCCATTTCCAAGCATCTTTAACATCGCCAGCAAGACCTTCTGCTGCACCAGATACAAATCCTTTTGTCATATCCCAGAAGTTATTGTTAGCAGTTCCTGATACAGCAGTTGAAGCCCCTGTTCGAACGTCTCCGCCTGTAACTTTAGATGCTGCTGCTCCAACTATTGCACTAGCCCACTGACGTGCTGCAGGGTCTTTAATCTTCGACAATTCTCCCTGAACAGCTTCGTTCACCCCTGAGCCTATTGCCCCAGATGTAAAGTTTCCTCCACCTAAGCTACTTGAGATTCCACCAACCGCAGTATGAAGTGCAATCTTGTATGCCCCGCCTTCTTGCCAAGGCACAAGGTCTTGTTCAATAGCTCTATACTGTATAGCAATTTTCTCATTTAATTCCGCAGTCTTAGTGTCACCATTCGTACGAGCAACTTGTGCCTTCTTCTCATAGCTATCAGCTAATTCTTTCGCAGCAGTTCCTTCGACCTGCTTTTTAGCCGCTAACTCACCAACATATTTAAATGCTTCTTCTTTAAATACTTTTGCGAATTCCTGTTGTTCTGCAACAGTTTTCTTATCAAATATCTTACCTAAAGTATTTAATGAATTACCAGTATCACGACTAAGTCCACTAAGATCTTGCATTTGATTACCTGTAATCGTGATAGTACCAGAAACAATAGCAGATTTGGTTGTACTATCTGCATTTCCACTTGCAGAAACGCCAATATTCGGAGTTAAACCTTGATCTTTTTTCGCAACATTTGCACCATTTGCATAATTTACTCCAATACTACTAGAGTTGTATTTTGCCTTATTCTCCATGTTGGAGAATGTAATGCTAGCGGTTCTCAAAGCATTCTTTACAGCCTCTGCCTCACTAGCAATAACCGCACCCTTCAGATCAGTATTTCCACCGACTTTGATGTTGAAACCACCATCACCTGCAAAGATGCCTGCCTGATTAGTAACGCTAGCATAATTAGAGTCAGTTTTTCCTCTACCTATAGAACCAGTCATGCCACCTGTTGATCCAGTACTAAAGCCAAAGCCACTGCTTTGATTCTTCGCTGTATAGTTATCTGTATCCTGCTTACTAGCAATATTCAGGTTACCGTCGATATCAGCTACTACTTTATCGCCTTTTACTTTGGAGCCAGTGATATTGGTATCAT
>CAZKEO010000482.1:0-2167 GCA_964551785.1 uncultured Eubacteriales bacterium
CCACGTCCTGCCATGTTGGTAGAAATAGTTACTGTTCCCAAGCAACCTGCCTGAGCAACAATCTCAGCTTCTTTCTCGTGAAACTTGGCATTTAAGACTTGGTGAGCAACACCTTTCCGTTTTAACATGCTCGATAAGAGCTCGGACTTCTCAATTGAAACTGTACCAACTAGCACAGGTTGACCCTGGGCATGTCTGGTAGCAACTTCTTCAACCACAGCTCTAAACTTAGCTTGTTCATTTTTGTAGACCACATCAGGTAAATCTTGACGTTTGTTATCCTTATTAGTGGGGATTACCACCACGTCTAATTTATAAATTTTCCGAAACTCTGGCTCTTCAGTTTCAGCCGTACCAGTCATACCAGCCAGTTTATCATACATCCTGAAGTAATTCTGGAAGGTAATGGTGGCTAAGGTCTGGGACTCCCGCTCTACCTTCACACCCTCCTTAGCCTCGATGGCTTGGTGTAACCCTTCATTATAGCGGCGGCCGATCATTAAACGACCTGTAAACTCATCAACAATAATAACTTCTCCGTCTTTCACGACATAGTCGCGGTCCCGCTTCATCAACGCTCTGGCTTTTAGGGCCTGGTTCAAATGATGGGTCAGCTCCATATGGTCACCTTCATAAAGGTTTTCCACTCCTAGGAAATCCTCTACTTTAGCCACCCCTTCTTCTGTTAAAACTACACTATGAGCTTTTTCATCAACGGTAAAATCTTGTTCTGGTTTTAATTTGGGTACTAGTTTGGCAAATACATGGTACAAATCATTGGCCTTATCCCCATGTCCGGAGATAATCAAGGGAGTCCTGGCTTCGTCAACCAAGATGGAGTCCACCTCATCCACGATAGCATAGTTCAGGTCTCGTTGTACCATTTGATCGCCCTGCATGACCATATTATCCCGTAAGTAATCAAAGCCAAATTCATTGTTTGTGCCATAGGTAATATCGGCTGCATAGGCAGCTTTACGTTCATCAAATTCCAAGCCGTGGACAATCAAACCAACAGATAAGCCTAAAAATTTATACAGCTTACCCATCCAATCACTATCCCGACGAGCTAGATAATCGTTGACAGTGACAACATGGACGCCATTACCAGTTAAGGCATTCAAATATGCTGGCAGAGTTGCAACTAGGGTTTTACCTTCACCAGTCCTCATCTCGGCAATTCTACCCTGATGGAGAACCATTCCTCCAATCAGCTGAACATCATAATGGGCCATACCTAAGGCCCGCTTAGAAGCCTCACGAACTACCGCAAACGCCTCTGGCAGTATATCATCTAGGGTTTCACCCTGTTCGAGTCTAGCTTTAAACTCGTTAGTTTTTGCTCGCAAGTCCGCATCAGATAGCTTAGCTATCTCTGGTCCTAGACCATTAATCTCGTCAACAACTCGTTGTAACTTTTTAACCTCTCTGGCGTTATCATCCAGCAGGCTTTTGATAAATTTTAGCACTACTCATCCACCTTTCAGCAAAAAGCCTCGCTCCGATATACAAAGCTTCATAAATTATATTGTACCACTCCCGCTGGAGACTTTCAAGAACTGCCCCTTTTAGTTAGCATTTACCAAAAAACTTCTTAACATTCTACAGCTAACGGGTACAAAAAACAGCTATAACAACGACAACTTCGTTTGCCTTGTTATAACTGTTGCTATTATTAGTATTATTTAGCCCTTTGTCCGCTAGCTAATCATTCCTTCGCCAATAAAGATAAGCGTCGATTGACGGCATTAAGAGTGGCTTTAACAATCGATTCATACTCCTCGCCTTTTACAAAAGAGCTACCGATTAGGTATTCCTCACCAATCAGCGTAACCAAAGAAAGCGAGACAACCGCTGCCTCTTGTCGGCCCAGATTTACTAATAGGACATCTTCTACTGCAAAGGTACAGGTTCCTTTTAAGTATTGTTCTAAGCTCGCCAAAGTGGCTTGCACAATCAGTCTGAGGCGATTATTGGTAGCACTCGGGCCAGAGATTTTACCTGCTATTACGATGTGACCAATGCGTAGTTCTACCTTGGCTTCTGCGGTTACTCCGTTAATATTTAACTCTGCTTTTACTAGCTGGGGACGTATTTCATGAATATGTTCATCTACAGATTCATGCTGCAACTGGGCAACACTGATTTTTTTATGGTCAATAGCCAC
>CAZKEO010000483.1:0-2159 GCA_964551785.1 uncultured Eubacteriales bacterium
GGCCATAATGGCATAGGCTGACAGAAGTTGAGCTCCTTCTAGCCAGTTAGAGCGGCCATCCATGCTGATCATTGCGGTAATGACGGTAGCCATGATGATAACGACAAGTTCATAGCTAGTAAAGATCAGGTCAAGTGGTTGCCCCATAAAGTAGCCCAAAAATACCAATAGCGGAGCAACAAAGAGGGCAATTTGAGTGCTGGAGCCGATGGCGATTTCCAGACTGATATCCATTTTATTCTTGAGAGCCATAATGACGCTGGTCGAATGCTCAGCAGCGTTACCAATGATCGGGATCACTATGACTCCAATAAATAGTTCGCTGATACCCAAGGTTTTAACGACAGGTTCAATTCCTCCCACCAGAAATTCACTTTCTAAGACGACTAAAATTGTCGCAACGAGTAAAACCAGCGCAGCTTTCAGTTTCGACCAGTTTGGAGTTTCAGAATGTTCTAGGCTAGGTCGGAAAACATCCTTGTGGGTATAAAGAGAAAAAAATAAACTAAGTACATAAACGAGCATTAAAACAGCAGCAACTCCTAGGCTAAACGGTTCGGCAGCGGGATTGGTGTGTGTTTGAAGAAAGACTGCTGGAATGATCAAGCCTGTGACAGCCATCAGCAGCATCGAAGTATGCACACCTGCAGCGGCCCTATTGAATTTTTGAATCTTAAACTTAAAACCGCCAAGCAGCATGCTTAAGCCTAAGACCAAGAGAAGATTGCCGATGATTGACCCAGTTATCGAGGCCTTGACCACTTCATAAAGACCTGCTTTCAGGGCGAAAATGGTGATGATCAGTTCTGCCGCGTTACCAAAGGTTGCATTTAACAAGCCTCCAACTCTGGGACCAACATAGATGGCTATTTCTTCTGTGGCTTTGCCCATATAGCCAGCAAGAGGGATTATGCTTAAACCAGCAGCGACAAATAGTAAGACCGGCGAATAATCCGACAGGCGCAGAAACAGACTGACTGGAATAGCCAAAAGTAATAAATTAAGAAACTTCACTAATTCTTCCTCCTCAGACTTTAAAAAATCGTTCTCTATAATTAAAATCTATTTGGGTGGGTGTGTCAAATAAAAGGGTTGAAGGATGATCTTCTAAATTTAGTTGAGGGGACAAAGTTTAAGCCAGCACAAAGTGCTGGCTTAAGATCGTTCTTAATGTTTATATACCTTGGGAAAGGGTTGTTATACCGGATCAGAAGGAGTCACGTTTTCTTGTGGAGTGGATAATGAAAGAATGGCAATAGTTTCATTCAGGTCTGCTAATACCTGCTTTTGTTGCTCAATTAGCTGCGTTAAGTCAGCTTCAATTTTTGTTAGATCCACCGCGATGGCTTCGCTATTCTTGGCTTTCCGATCAATTTTAAGCTGTTCGTGATCGGCCTTCAGGGTAGTGGCAGTGCCCTTAACTAAGATGACATCATCTTGCACTTTAACAAGACTTTCGAGGGCTTTGATTAAGGTGTCTTTATCCTTATTTTCTCTGGCGACTTTAAGACTTTGGTGGATCGTTTTTCTTGCCTCACGAATTTTAGAACGAATGTCCTTTTCCTGAGTTCTGAGAGCACGAATTGGGGCCATGTCCTCGCGGCCCTCCTGGATCTTCTGGATCCGGTCAAGCAAGCGAGCCTTGACCTCTTCGGGGGTCAACTTGACTTTATCACTTTTTTCAACTTGGGAGGAGGGAGTTGTGGTTGTTTCCGCGAAGGCAGGAACTGTCGTTACGGTTAGAAAGGTCAGGGTCATCATGGTTACCAAAAGCTTATGTCCAATTTTTTTCATGTTTATCATCCTTTCATTGAGTATTAAAATCCAAGGAATCAAGGGTTTGATCGAGGGAATCAAGAGTTTTATCAATGGTTTGTTCCACTTGATCTAGGTCGGTATCAACCTGACTGAGGCTCTTCCTGCTACTACTCTTACTAGTGTCATTACTAGTGTCATTACTAGTGCCAGTACTAGCGCTATTGCTTTCCTTCGTGGTAGGAGTTGTCGTTTCTACCGAGGGTTTCTCTGGTTGTTGCGTGGTAGACTGAACAGCAGAGGTCTTCTTTTCAGGGGCAAGAGACGAATTTCCGCAACCGGTGAGAATTAGGGTACTGGTAATTAACACTGCACCTGTTTTAAGAAAGCCCGTGAGATTACCA
>CAZKEO010000484.1:0-2147 GCA_964551785.1 uncultured Eubacteriales bacterium
TCAGATGGTAATCACCTGGTGCAATTAAGGCTAAACCTGGTACTAATTCATCACCCTCTTGAGCTTCTCTGACAGTAATTTGTGAGAGAGTATCTAAGCGATCCGCTAACGATTTAGTGAAGCCTTTTGGCATGTGTTGGACTATCAAAATCCCCGCAGGAATACCCCTTGGTAGCTGTGGAATAATTTCCTGTAAGGCTTTCGGCCCACCAGTAGATGTCCCAATGGCAATAATTTTGTTGATTCTCCTGCTGGTTAGGTCAAGATTCGTTTTGGGTAGTTTTGCCAGAGTTTTAATCAGGCTAGGTTTGCTAGCTACCCTAGCACGCGAGGCAATCTTAATTTTATAAATAATTTCATCTTTTGCTTTGGCAAGGTCGAGCGAGATTGAGCCAGATGGTTTCGGGACAAAGTCAACCGCACCATACTCTAGAGCCTTAATAGTTGCTTCGGCACCATCAAGCGTCAAGCTACTCAACATCACAATTGGAGTCGGTTGTTCCTGCATAATTTTCTGGACGGCTGTTAAACCATCCATTACCGGCATCTCTACATCCATAGTAACCACATCTGGTTTCAGGGCAAAAGTTTTTTCGACACCCTCGGCCCCATGCTTGGCTGTTCCAATTACTTCGATTCCTGAGTCAGTTGAAACCAAGTTACTTATAAACTGTCTCATAAAAGCGGAATCTTCAACTATTAACAATCTAATTTTTTTGGTATTCAACGAAGACCACTCCCTATATGAGCCCTTTTTTGCGAAGCTCACGCTGATGCTCAAAAAGATAGCGAATTATTCTTTCACGATCCTTTTTCTCAATCAGTGTAAACTCAACCCCAATTGAATATTTAACAACATTTCCCCTACCAGTTGGGATACACCTGACCACCTGTGCAATGGCATTGATTTTACCTTGCCCTGGGATATCTATGATGGTTTCTAACTCAGTTCCAAGAGCTATCAGAAAATCGGAAGTAAACCGTAAACCACCACCACTGATATCTTTGGTTGTGGTCTGATAGTTGGTAAAGTTGGTAGCCAAACCATCTTTTAAGCGATAATATTCCAACGGTAGGCGGACATCAATCCTGACATAATTTCTCCGTTGCGTCCGGTTAACCTTATCGGGGAGAGTAATCACAATATTTAGACGTGATACTCCGGAGACCTCTAAGATTGTGGTTTCAAAATTGTACATGGCAATTTGGTCAGCATAGGTAATCCTTGCATTTAACCCTGGGGCCAAGACACTTGACTTTTGACCCCTTAACTGATGATAAAGGATGATTATATCATCAGTAATTTCGGCAACTACAGCTAATTCTGTGGTTATGCTTCCAGCCTCATTTATGGTTATTTCTACTTCTTGATTAATACTTAAATATAAAGCATCTACCAAATACGTCCCCTCCTAATTAACCAAAAAAGCGAATCATCTTATTTAAGAAACTACGAATGCCAGCTGGGGGTTCCGAGATTTCAGCTTTGTTGACCAATTGATTGGCTAATTTCTCCACACATTGGGTGGCACTTGATTTAGGGTATTTCAGTAAAAAAGGTTCTTGGCTTTTAACAGCTTTAGAAACACAATGGTCATCTAAGACAAACCCTAAAGTTGCAACCGGGAACTGTAAAAACTTTTGCGCAACTACCGTAAATTTATTTGCTGTTTCATTGGCTTCTGCCGCATTTTCAACTCGATTAACTACTAAATGCACTTTGCTGTCGGGCTTGGTCTGGTACAGTGTTTTGACTAACCCATAAGCATCTGTAATAGCCGTTGGTTCCGGGGTGCAGATGACTATTACTTCATCAGCAGCTAGGACAAAGCTCATCACGTTTTTGGCTAACCCTGCACCAGTATCTATAATTAAAATATCAGTCAAGCCTTCTAATTCACTTAGGGACTTTATGAATTTCTGTATTCTCTTTCGCGGTAAATTAGCTAATTCCTGCATACCAGAGCCCCCAGCAATCACTTGTAAGCCATTTGGGCCGGTACTGATTATTTCTTTAATCTTTTTTTCACCTTTGATGAGGTGAGAAAGATTATATTGGGCTTTCAGACCCAAGACTACATCAACGTTGGCCATGCCTAAATCAGCATCTAACACCATTACTTTCTGGCCTTGGTTAATTAACGCTA
>CAZKEO010000485.1:0-2140 GCA_964551785.1 uncultured Eubacteriales bacterium
AATAAATTTAATACTTTTTTGGATGATTTAATTGCCGCTATCGCAGCTGCAGCTTCGGCCAGAATTGCTCATGGTGGCAAGCGAAAGCCATAGAAGCTTGACGAATTCGAGTGATAAATGAAATAACAAGTGATATGTTGACGAGCCTTGGGGGACGGCAAACTCGCAGTCTTGAAGCAACCTGTTAGCGATGACTAAGACCAAGGCCTGTCGGGGAAGCTACTCTTATTGCAAATGCATCTTTTATATGGTATTATTTTGGCAAAGCGAGTTATTGAGGGGTGATCTGGTTGATAGAAAAGCTACAGGTCTCCGGAGAGTATATTGTGATCAAGGCTTTAGAAAATGGAGTAACAATCATAGGACTAACCCGGGGTAAAGACACAAAGTTCCATCATACAGAAAAGCTGGATAAAGGTGAAGTGATGGTGGCTCAATTTACGGAACATACATCCGCAATGAAAATCAGGGGACGGGCTGAAATCTCGACAAAACACGGAGTTGCGGAATCAGGGATTTAGTCATCCAGGGTGTATACTCTGGATTTTCCTGTAGTATACATAGTCAGATACAAGGAGGCCGAAACATGTGGACAGTAGTATACATAGCACCAAGCAAAACTGTTGCTGAGAGATTGAAGACAGTACTGACCGAAGAAGGACTGTTAGTCTCTCTACGTACTGTCGGCCTTCCCCATGGTGGAGATGGGGGTTCCTACGAAATCTTAGTTGCAGAATCAGAAGTAGATGAAGCTTTAGAAATAATAAATAGTCACAGCACTAGAAGATAATAATGCCAAGGAATAAAGAGGTGTTTTCCTTTAGATGTTAAAAGATTTATTCAGGAAGCCAAAATATGTGACAGTCAAGCCAGTTCCTGAGCAAGACCGCGAGGGCTCAGGAAAGGCAGAGGGTCAGGTAGCAGTACCAACCAAACGGGACATTCCAGAAGGCCTCTGGCAAAAATGCCAATCCTGTGGTGAAATTGCTTATACCAAAGAATTAGAGCGAAATCTGAAGGTCTGTGCCAAGTGTGGATATCATTTCCGACTGACGGCCAGGGAGAGACTAGCGATAATTGTTGATGAAGATAGTTTTCGGGAATTAGATGTAGATTTAGTTGCAGCGAACCCGCTCGGCTTTCCTGGCTATGAGGAAAAGCTTACAGATGCTCAGAATTATACTGGCTTACAGGAAGCAATAATCACCGGAGAAGCAACCATTGGAGGTTTTTCGGTAGTTTTAGGTGTGATGGAACCCAGCTTTATCATGGCCAGTATGGGTACAGCGTTAGGCGAAAAAGTGGTACGAGCCATGGAGCGAGCTATCGAACTACAGGTGCCTGTACTAATGTTTACTGCTTCAGGTGGTGCCAGGATGCAAGAGGGTATTTTATCCTTAATGCAAATGGCTAAGACTGCGGGTGCAGTAGCCAAGCTAAAGGAAGCAGGAATTTTATATATCGCGGTACTTACAGACCCAACAACTGGTGGGGTTACTGCTAGTTTTGCCTCCATTGGGGATATTAATATTGCTGAACCAGGTGCTTTAATAGGTTTTGCTGGGCAGCGGGTTATTGAACAAACTATCCGTCAAAAACTACCTGAAGGTTTCCAACGAGCAGAATTCATGCTGGATAAAGGTTCTATAGATCTGGTTGTGTCAAGGACGGAGCTAAAAGCAACTTTGACCACATTGCTTGATTTACACCAATCCAGGGAGGTATTAAATGCCGAGTAGCATTTTTGAGTTTGAAAAACCATTGATTGAGCTGGAAGGGAAGATCAGCGAACTACTGAAATTCTCTGAAGAAAAGGAGATTGACCTTTCTCTCGAAATCCAAACCTTAGAGCAGAGAGCCCAGCAACTTAAGGAAAAGATTTATCTTAACCTGACCAGATGGCAACGCGTGATGATTGCTCGTCACAGTGAAAGGCCTACTGGAATAGATTATATTCGTCTGATTATGGACAACTTTATCGAACTACATGGGGACCGCACTTCCGGTGATGACCCTGCGATTGTCGGGGGAATTGGTAAGTTAAATGGTACTCCGGTGACTATCATTAGCCATGTCAAGGGTAAGGATACGAAAGAGAACATCGCACTTGCTTGTCTTTCACTTAGCCTAATGGAAGTTA
>CAZKEO010000486.1:0-2133 GCA_964551785.1 uncultured Eubacteriales bacterium
TAGTGGTTAATGGAAACTTGTTAAGGGTTGGACGTACAAGTCTCCGATGAAGTGTACCGATTGCCATATGCCGTCAACTGGTGCTAAAGGACCGCATGGCTCACCCAATAGATATATATTGGTAGCACCATGGAATCCAACCGATGCCACCGGCATTCGAACAGGGGATGTTGGGGCAGGTGATACTAGTTCTCACTTGTGTTTCAGGTGTCATGATTATAACTTCTATACAGGTGTCGACCAGACTGTGTATTCACAGTTTTGGCAAGGCGGTACAAAAAACAAACATAATCATGCCGTGGGTTGTGCAAAATGTCATGGAGGGTTACCCCACGGTTGGAAATATACTGATAGCAATGGTGGTGGGGTAGCTTTGTTTAAGCCAACAGACCCTTTGCCATATAGTGAGGGGCTAAGCCCAATGTTAAGCTATAGTGGGAGCGGTGGTATACCAGGAAGTTGGACTTGCAGTACTTGTCATAGTTTTCCTTAAAAAGTAAATGAAAAATATTATTTATGTTAAGTGCCAAAAAAGTGAAAGAAACCGGATAGTGAATCCGGTTTCTTAATTTTAGCAAATAGCCATATTTATGGAGGAAGTAGCATGCTCAATAAACAGATATTATTGACCGTGGTTATAATGTTATTGATATTAATTGGTCTTATAATAGCGTTCCAAGGCAGTATGAAGTCAGATACAGCTATAACTAACTCAGCATAAAATAATCTTCAGGGGATTATCAACAAATATAATGCGTTACTTCCATCTGCCTTGGATAAATCTACAGATCTTATCCGGCCTGTAGCCACCGATAAAGAGCAAGGTCGGATAGCAATATTCAAGACCGAGTTAGCCGATAAACACCAAATTATTAATATGAAACTACTCACATTGGTTATCAAAGAAATTAATGTTTTTCCACCAGCTAAGCAAGATGATGGTAGAAAGCAAGATATGGGCAGTAATTATCAAAAGTGTAAATCAGCCCAACTGCTCGACTTAACTAAACTATCCCACGGAACAGTAAAAACAGAGAAAGTATTTTGAAGTAGTTCTGGTTCAACCGTGGTTCTTCTCTATTGACCCATTTCTTCGCCATATGTTAGGATTCGCTGGAGAATTTCTTCCCGCCGAGCATTAATAGCTGCGAAGTCCATCGCAGGGATATAATAAGTCTCCATCACATCATGCTCAGCCTTAGCCTGACGGATGTACTCCGAGCCGCGGTTAAAGGCGTTACGGAAGCGCTCGGTGGCCCCGGCTATTTCAGTGTCATAGTTTTGGAGCACACTTTGCTCTAGGAAAGCAGATAAGTCATAATGGGCTGTCACATTAAGTCCGGCAATCTTAGCCGCCTCGAACGTAAAGGGCAAGCCCGTATTGACCACAGCGATTTTCAGAGCAGGGATTACTACTCCGTCTAGCTTGCTAGGGTCTAATGGCCGATGATAGACTTCGGTAAACAAGCCCAGGTTTTCAGCCATTTCGGCCACCCGGCTGATTAAGGTCGATTTGCCTGAACCCGGCAGACCTTGGATAGAATAAAGACTGGTGATGCCCTGTAGAATGGTAGGCCAGTGTGTCTGCGGACCTTTGGGGGTAATGGCAGAAGCAAACAGATGCCGGCTGGGGCGGGTTTCCCTAAACTGCGGAGTAATTTGTGAACTAATCTCAGCGAGCAGTTTGTGGCTGAGCTCATTAACCTTGGCAAAACACTGTGCTTCGGTGATGTAGCTTTCCCATTCGTCCATAATCGCCTGAGCTTCCTTTAAGGAGCAGTAGGCAATTTTGAATAATTTGCCTACTCTAGCATTGCTTTGAAGGATGGCCTCCCGATTAGCCCGCATCATGGATTCGTTCCAGTAATCACCTAAGTGGAGGATTTCGTCGACAGCGCCAGGATTTTTGGGATCTACAATGTGGGGAGCGGTGCCATCCACCAAGGCAATTTGTAAAGCCGGAATTACCACTCCATCTAAGGAACCATTGTCCGAGGAACAACAGTGGAATTCCACATCATAACCTTTGCCTAGCATAGACTCTCCGATGGATCGCATAAAACTGGACTTGCCGACCCCAGGCCCACCCTTAATCACAAAAATCCGGGTAGCTTCTGGACTAATCATGTGATG
>CAZKEO010000487.1:0-2132 GCA_964551785.1 uncultured Eubacteriales bacterium
TATTTAGTGTCAGTGGTGCCAGTCGGGAAGTGCTGGAGGGAGCTACCATGCTACTAGCGGTGGTGGTACTGTTTTCGGTCAGCTACTGGTTGGTAAGTAAGTCTGAGGCCCAACGGTGGCAGAACTACATAAAGGATAAGGTGCAGGGTTCCTTGAATAAGGGCAGCACTTTTGCCCTGTGGAGTGCAGCCTTCTTAGCGGTATATCGGGAGGGCGCGGAAACCGTGTTGTTTTACCAGGCCATGATGAGTGGAACCACAGATTTGAGTATGGTTTTGGCCGGTCTTGGGGTAGGAATACTGGCCTTGGGCTTGATCTTTGCGATCATCCGTTACGCCAGTGTTAAGCTTCCCATGAAACCCTTTTTCCTTGGCACAAGCTTTCTACTATACTACCTAGCCTTCGTGTTCGCTGGTCAGGGAGTAGGTGAACTGCAAAATGCCGGTGTAATAGGCTCCACCAGTGTAAACATTCCCACCGTAGCCTGGCTGGGGATTTACCCCACCTGGGAAACCTTGGCCCCGCAACTTCTACTTTTGGCCATTGCTGTCGCTGGATTCGTATATCAATCCAAATATAGAAAAGCAGAGCTTAATTGAAATGAGAAAGGATATCATTGCGATTCAAGGAAATGAAAGAGATAAAACAGCCATCGACCATAAACAAATGAATATGAAAATTATTTAAAAATGAAATTGGAGGAAAAACCGATGAAAAAATATAAACACTTTAGCCTTTTAGCCATTCTAATGATAGGAGTTTTAACCCTAGCAGGTTGCGGAGCAGGAAACAAACCTGCTGCCACCTCTGAACAGAAGACTGTCAAATCTGACTCAGCTCAAAAGCAGGAGGAGGCCAAAGCAAGCGATGCTTCCTTCCGGGAATACCCGATTGGAGATGCGCAAGAAGTGGAGGGTATGAGCATAGGTGCGGTATATCTCCAACCCGTGGAAATGGAACCTGTCCAAAAAGCAGGCCTTAAACCTACCGAATCCGATATTCACCTAGAAGCCGACATCTCTGCCCTGAAGAACAATCCCTTGGGCTTTGGGGATGGGGAATTCGTACCTGACTTAACTGTAAAATATCAATTGAAAAATAAGGATACCGGTAAAGAACAGTCCGGTAGCTTTATGCCGATGAATGCTTCAGATGGCTCCCACTATGGCGCCAACGTGAAGATGCTGGGAGCAGGTAACTATACCGTAAAGTTTATAGTCGAGTCCCCGGAAAAACGGGATTTCTTGATTCATACCGATAAAGTTACCGGGGTTCCGGGTAAATTCTGGACTAAGCCTATCGAGGTATCTTGGGACTTCTCCTTCGTGCCCCGTAAATGGTAGTTTGGCATTGCCCGGTCGGTTTTTGACCGGGCTCCTTTCATTAATATTATTGGGTTAGGGGTGAGGAAATTTGCTGGGGATTTTGGACTATACCTTAAAAAGCAGTTTTGAGGCGGGATTGTTGGTTGTTACGCTCTTACTTTACCTTTACCTAACGCTGCCTGACATGAAGAGCAAAGTTAACTATGTATGGACCGGTACCGGCTTGGCCTTGGTTTTTGCCACAGTCCTTGTGTATGGAGTCGACTTTTGGGGAAACCGAGAGCTGTTTGAGTTTGCCTGGTTAAGCAGTATATTTCCAGTTCTAGTCTTGTTGATCTTAACAGGTAACTTTACTTCAAAGTTTAAGCCTGCCCGGTTTGCGGTGGGTCCTCTGGTGTTGCTGACAACAGTCCTGCTGGTTACGGTTGAGGGCATAGATTTGGTGAGCTTTCCTATGAAAATTTTCGTGCAGGCTCGTAGTTTTATCAATACGGAATTAATTTTAAAAGTAATCGGGGCACTGTTTGGAATTCTACTGTCAGCATTATTCGGCTGGACCTATTTTAAGTCAACCCGGAAAATGAACAAGCAACTGGTGATCATCACTGCGGCAACTCTGGTGACGATTGTCTTGGCTCGTCATCTAATCAGTTTGTTACAATTGGGGATGACCTTAGGATATATCCCGGTAACTCCGGTGTTAGTTTCTGTGATAGCCCCGGCGATTAACACCTACTACCCGCTCTTTTTCTATACTTTGGTGTTACTGGTTGCAGTGCAGGTTATCCTGGCTAGGCTTGGTAGCAA
>CAZKEO010000488.1:0-2130 GCA_964551785.1 uncultured Eubacteriales bacterium
TTTCCCTGTCGTAGTTACCACTTCCTAGGCGACCCGATCACCCGTCTTGGCACCCTCAAAGATTTGCTTGGCTTCCAGCTGTACTATTTTGCTTAAGGTACTGGCTTGTCCCTGGGCGATTATTGCTTTAGCCGCACGTATCATCCAAGGTGCTGAGGTTAGTGCTTCCAGATGTCCCTGCACACCACAATTACAACGTGGCCCGCCTTCTAGCAAGATAGTATGCCCAATTTCGCCAGCACTGCCACTTGCTCCTCGGTAGAGTCGGCCACCCAGAATTAGTCCGCCGCCAACTCCTGTTCCCACTGTAACCATAATCATGTGCTGAGTTCCCTGACCAGCACCTTGCCAATACTCTCCTAAAGCTGCAGCATTAGCATCATTATCCACGAATACTCCCACTGGTATTTTGCTTTCCACTAGGGTTTTTAAGGGCACTTGTCGCCAAGCTAAATTAGGGGAATAATGGACAGTGCCTGTCCTACCATCAATATTTCCCGGAGCTCCAATCCCGAGTCCCAATAAATCTTCACATTGCAAGCCCGCCCCCGCTAACAAAGCCCTCCCAGCTTGGGCTAGCCTCTCAACCACCACCTCGGGCCCGGCTTCAGCTTCAGTTGCCAGCTCAGTCTTGTCTAAAAGAACTCCTTGTTGACTAAAGAGACCTGCCTTAATATAGGTGCCACCTAAGTCAATCCCAAGAATATATTTAGCATTTTCGCGTGCTTTTTGCTGCACTGGCTTCACCTCATCTGGTTCCAGAATTTCGGTTCGCTAACACACCTGTCGAGGTCTGGGGGCTCGTTTATACGCTGGACAACCCTTCCGGTGGATACTGCTGACGGCGCAGTTCTAGGAATTGCTCAATCTTAGCCACTGAGGTGTTAATTATTTGCTCTGCTTTTACCCCTGCTTCCAGGCATAGCTTAATAGCGTCTTCAAACCGTCCGACATGTGGTGCAAAATGGGAGTCACTGCCAATAATTAGCGGACAACCTTTTTGAGCTGCTAAGCTGGCAATACTAAAGCAACGAGGCGAGCTACCTTTGCGGCTACCCATCAGCGAGCTATTATTAATTTCCAAAGCTACACCCGTTCTGAGGCTAGCCTCGATGATGGTTTCTAAATCCACCGGATACTCCGGATTACCTGGATGTACAATGACATCAACAAAGGGATTTTCCATCGCCAAGCAGATTGTACGCGTATTTTGTTCAATCGTGCCAAGCGGTGAACAAACGGGATGCATCCCAGCAAGGACAATATCCAACTTGCGTAGATAACGCTCGTGCAGGTCCAGCTTCCCATGGAAATCGATAATATTTGCTTCCACCCCGGCTAGTACCCGAACCCCTGAAATGGTAGGGGGTAATATTTGGAGATTGCCAAAGTGATACTGATCTGGCCCTCCAGGCATGGCGGGCCCATGATCAGTAATGGCAATCATTTCTAAACCCTTCAGCTTAGCCGCCTGGGCAATTTCTAAAATGGTAGAATAAGCATGCCCACTGGATATGGAGTGGGTATGCATGTCAGCCACAAGATGCATGAAATCCTCCTTTATGCTTCAACCAGTTTCCGCTTTAAAAGATCAATCATCTTGACAGGTGTAGGGTCAATACCGTACAAAGCTGCCAGATAAACACTAACATAATCACCTGTATAGGTTAACGAAAAAACCCGCGCTAAGGTAGAATTGCCACTTGAGTGTACTTCGGTTATCCCGGCAACTGCCTTTTCCATGATGGTTTTACTTATTTCCATCCGTTTTTGAACCCTGGGATGGTCGGCTTGATCCTTTAAAATAATAACTTCGAACTCTTGGAGCAGGTTACTAGGAACCTCAAAACCAACAATTTCGTTGTGATTCATTTCGGGCAAAACATTCCAAAAGGCAGCAGCCTTAGCATTTTCGTTAATCTGACCTTTCCAGCGGGTGGCAACCACCTCGGTAGTCCCAGCAGCTCCGTAAATGAGCGGAATTTTGTTATAGAGTTTTAAGGCCAGTAGCTTGGCAAGATTCTCTTTAACAGGGGTTTGCGATTGCAACTGCTCTCTTAAGATTCCTAGATGGTTCATTAAGTCTTGCAGTTCAGCTTCAGCGCTAGGCATTTACCCAAATTGCTGTAC
>CAZKEO010000489.1:0-2118 GCA_964551785.1 uncultured Eubacteriales bacterium
TCTACCTAAACATAAAGTATTTGCTCATAAGTTAGAAAAGGGTAAGCGGGATGGGTTAACCTATGCTCAGCCTAGAGCGGGTGTAGCGCTATGTGCTGACCATATCGAATTGCTCTGCTACCTGCAAGACGAAGGTGGAGCGGATTTTCTACCAACCACAATTGACAGCTACACGAGACAAAATCGCTACCAAGAAGCTGAGGTAGGAATCAAGGAATCACACCAACAGTGTAGATCAATGCTAAATGGTTTCCCGGCTGTAAATCACGGGGTAAGTAGCTGTCGACGAGTAGTGGAGGCAGTTAACGTGCCAGTCCAAGTCCGCCATGGAACTCCTGACGCCAGACTACTGGCTGAGATAACTTTGGCAGGTGGCTACACAGATTTTGAAGGAGGCGGCATTTCCTACAACATCCCATATTCCAAAGATGTTCCGCTGGAAAACACCCTTCGTTATTGGCAATATGTAGATCGCTTAGTTGGTGAATATGAGGCTCGGGGTGTGAGAATTAACCGGGAACCTTTTGGTCCACTGACTGGCACGTTAGTACCACCTTGTATTTCCCATAGTGTGGCTATTATTGAAGCCCTGTTGGCTGCGGAGCAAGGAGTCAAAAATCTCACCTTAGGCTACGGTCAGTGTGGTAATTTATTGCAGGATATTGCAGCCATCAGGACATTAGGTGAACTGGGAGAGCAGTATCTGTCTGATTACGGTTATCAAAACAGGTTAGTTACTACTGTCTTTCACCAGTGGATGGGCGGGTTTCCGCAAGATGAAAGTAGAGCATTTGGGGTGATTTCCTGGGGTGCTGTAACTGCTGCCTTAGCTGGTGTGACCAAAGTAATCGTGAAGACCCCTCACGAGGCACTGGGAATACCCACCAAGGAAGCTAATGCGGCTGGAATTAAAACTACTAAGCAGGTGCTATGTATGTTACAAGACCAAAAATATACCACTACCCCAGAGTTAGAGCAGGAGATGGCAATCATCCGTCGAGAAACTAAGTGTATCCTTGATCGAGTACTAGTCTTAGGAGATGGGGATTGGGCCTTAGGGGCGGTTAGAGCTTTTCAAGCTGGGGTAATTGACATACCCTTTGCTCCTAGCAGGTATAATGCGGGGAAATTGCTACCTGCCAGGGATAACCGGGGAGCGGTAAGACTGTTAGATTACGGGAATTTGCCTTTTGAAAAGGATATTATTGATTTTCACACCGAAAAAATCGCGGAACGCGGACAATCAGAAAACCGGACACCTTGCTTCCAGATGGTAATTGATGATATTTATGCGATTGGCAAGGGTATGCTGGTAGGTAGACCTAAATAGGAGCGAGGTGTAGTGATGGAAATTAGTAAGGTGCTATTTACTCCCGGCCTGACCGGTTTCTTTTTCGATGATCAACAAGCAATTAAAGCAGGGGCGATTCCAGACGGCGCTGCATATTTAGGGGAACCTAAAACTGCTGGCTTTACAAGTGTGAGACAACGGGGAGAGGCCATTTCTATCCTCTTATGTTTAAGGGATGGTCAGGTAGCCTATGGTGATTGTGCGGCAGTGCAGTATTCAGGCGCTGGGGGTAGGGATCCATTATTTTTGGCCAAGGACTTTATCCCCTTGCTTGAACGAGAAATTACCCCTAAACTAAGGGGTAGGGGGTTAACTTCGTTTCGGGAGTTAGCTCAAGAGTTTGACCTGCTCCAGCAAGCTAATGGGCAAAAGTTACATACCGCCCTGCGTTATGGCTTGACTCAGGCCTTATTAGATGCCGTGGCCAAAAGTAAGCACCTAACCATGGCTGAAGTTATTGCCCAAGAGTATGGTACCAAACTAAGTACAGAACCAGTGCCAATTTTTTGCCAAACCGGCGACGAGCGCTATTCTAATGCGGACAAAGCCATACTGAAACATGCTCAGGTATTGCCACATGGGTTAATCAATAATGTTGCTACTAAATTAGGCCGACAAGGAGAAATTCTCCTAGAGTATATTAGTTGGCTCAGTGCACGGGTTAACGCCTTGGGAGGTTCAGCCTATCGGCCTGTCCTCCACTTAGATGTCTATGGTACCATTGGCATAGCCTTTGATAATGATACTACCAAAATGGCCGAATAACT
>CAZKEO010000490.1:0-2118 GCA_964551785.1 uncultured Eubacteriales bacterium
AAACTTCATCCTGCCCAAAAGTCGAGAATTCTTCATTATAAAGTGAGTACGGTGACTTCGTACCAGCAGGTGTACATGAGCCTTTATAGAGATTCAGGCGCACTCTCCCGGTCACGGTCTGCTGGGTAGTGTTTACCAAAGCGTCAATGGCTTCGCGTAACGGGTGATACCAAACTCCATCATAAACCAGCTCGGCGTAACGCAAGGCTACCTGCTCTTTATAATGGAGGGTGGCCCGATCTAGACAAAGCAGTTCTAGTTCCCGGTGAGCCGCATAGAGCACAGTTCCAGCTGGTGTCTCATAGACACCACGGGATTTCATCCCGACAAGGCGGTTTTCCACCATGTCAATAATGCCCACCCCATTTTGGCCGGCAATTACGTTTAACTTTTCAATGAGCGTTACCCCATCCAGAGCCTGGCCATTGAGCTTAACTGGTATGCCTTGCTCAAACTCCAGTTCCACATAGGTAGGTGTATCAGGAGCTTGTTCAGGTGGAGTTAACAACATGTACAAGTCATTTTTGGGCTCATTCCAAGGGTCTTCCAGATCAGCACCTTCATGGCTTAAATGCCAGAGGTTGCGGTCCATGCTATAGGGGCGGGCCTTTGTAACTGGCACTGAAATTCCCCGCTCTTGGGCATAATCAATAGCATCTTCCCGGGAACGAATACTCCACTCCCGCCAAGGTGCGATAATTTCTAAATCAGGGGCTAAAGCTTTCACGGTTAATTCAAAGCGAACCTGGTCATTACCTTTGCCAGTGGCGCCATGGGCAATAGCTACTGCCCCCTCTTTACGGGCAATCTCAACTAAGCGCTTAGCAATCAGAGGCCGAGCAAACGAAGTCCCCAACAGGTATTTCCCTTCGTACATCGCCCCTGCCTTCAGGGTCGGCCAAATAAATTCTTCCACAAATTCCTTGCGCACATCTTCGATATAGAGCTTGCTTGCTCCGGTTTTAATTGCTTTCTCGTTAAGAGGAGCTAACTCCTCTCCTTGGCCTAGGTCAGCAGCCATAGCAATGACTTCATAACCGTAATTTTCCTTCAGCCAGGGAATAATAATTGAAGTGTCGAGGCCTCCTGAGTATGCTAATACTACCTTTTTCACTGGTTTCACTCCTTGTTGTCTATTTTAGACTTTTGTAGTCAGGTAATTTTTAATAACTGCACCGATTTTACTGATTCCTACCTCAATCTGTTCAAGGGAGGCGTTAGAAAAGTTCAAGCGCAGGGTATTTTGGCCAGTCCCATTGACATAAAAGGGAGTTCCCGGGACAAAGGCTACTTCCTGCTCAATTGCTTGTTGGAGCAATTCCGTGGTGTCACAGCCTGCCGGTAACTCGACCCAGATGAATAAGCCACCCTCCGGTTTGGTCCAGGACACTTCGGGTGGGAAATAAGTTGCTAAGGCCTGTAGCATGGCTTGCCTTTTGACCCCATAGGCTGTACAAATCTCGGCAATGTGAGGATCGAGGTAGCCGCGCTGACAGTATTCGTAAATAATCTGCTGTGATAGGTTGCTAGAGTGGACATCCACTGCCTGTTTAGCAATCGTCAGTTTGGCTCTGATTTCTGGGTTAGCGACTGCGTAGCCAATCCTGAGTCCTGGGGCTACTACTTTAGAGAAGCTCCCCAGATAAATTACCCGTCCCTGGGTGTCCAAGGATTTCAGGGTAGGAACAGCCTCTCCTTCGTAACGCAACTCCCCGTAAGGATTATCTTCTATCACAATTAAGTCATGTTGGTCAGCAAGTTCGAGTAGTCGCTTGCGACGCTCTAAACTCATGGTAATCCCAGTCGGATTTTGGAAAGTGGCTACCGTATAGAGTAGCTTTGGTTTATGTACTTCCAAGAGCTTTGCTAGTTCCTCAATCAGCATACCCTGATCATCACTGGGAATAGGTAAATAGGTTGCTTGGTAGGAATTAAAAATCTGGAAAGCCGAAAGGTAAGATGGGCTCTCCACTACCACCTGGTCACCAGCATCTAAGAAAACCCTACTGATTAAGTCAATACCCTGTTGGGAACCTGAAATAATTTGAACCTCGTCAGGGGTGACCTCGATTTGCTTGGTCTTTCCTAACCACTGGGCCAAAAATTCCCGGAGGGGCT
>CAZKEO010000491.1:0-2112 GCA_964551785.1 uncultured Eubacteriales bacterium
ACAAAGCGTTGATAGCGTGTAGTAACTTCTTCTTCCGTATGCTGTGGCACTCTATCAAATATTGGTGTGAAGAGCACGATGTCACGATCTTCTGGCGCGGTACAGCCAATAGTGAGGAGAAATCCTGTTCCATATCCAATGGCCGCTGAACCAACCATACCTCCAACTAATATGGCTGGGAAAGAAGGTATAACTCCAGTACCAAAAAGAATTAAGGGGCTGGCGATAAATAAACGCTACAACTGTGGCCTAATTGTATAATTCCAATTTCCATGAAAATCATCATATTTTATATTCAATGCGGCAACTTCTTTTTTTGAAACTTTGATCCCAGTTTGATACGAATTTTTATCCACCTCGCAACTTACCTTCAAGCCTGTATTGGTATGAGTGTTACCAATCAAATTGACTATCGTAACTAAATCTCTGAGTGGATGCCCACGCCAATTTTGGCTGATAAATGAAAACATACGATGTTCAATCTTGTTCCATTTGCTTGCGCCAGGTGGAAAGTGGCAAACAGAGATCTCAAGATGGGTCTCATTCGCAAACTTCTGTAATTCTTTTTTAAAAAGTCCGACCCGGTAACCATTGCTACCTCCACCATCTGCAGTAATCATCAACTGAGTTGCATTAGGATAGCTTGTTTTGCCGGAACCATTCCACCAGCGCGTTATGCTTTCAACAGCAAAAGCAGCTGTATCACTACTGATGCCAACATTGACCCATCCTTCATTCTTTACAATATCATAAATACCATATGGGACAGCTTTTAAAATAGCATCTAATTCGAAGTCATATATACCTACAAGCTCTGGCTTTCCTTGTGGTGCATACTCCTTGCCATTATTTTTAAAATTACCGATTAATTCTTTCTTTTTGGTATCAATCGATATCACCGGCTGCGCTACTGCCATAAACTCTTTTGCTTTTGAATTGATGTGCTCGAATTGAGCATTACGATCAGGATGTTGCTTGGTAGCTAGCGCTTTCTTATTTGCCTGCAAAGAATATCTCATTTTTTTGAGGGCTGTTAAAACAGCGTCATGCTCTATACTATACCCTTTTTTCTGTAGATGGGCAGCGACATTACGGGAACTTTTTGAACACCAGCGTAATAACGAACATGGATCTCCATGAGTTGAACTTTCTACACACTCTTCTATTTCTGCCCGTAGCTCTGGGTACTCTTGCAACTTTGGCTTACGACCGCCGCCTTTTTTTCGAATTCGTTTCGCTTCTGGCTTTACTGTATCGGTTATTTCCTCACATCCCATACTTATTCTTCTTCGGCTGAGACCGGTTATTTTTGCGATCTCAGTAATTCCTCCATATCCCAAAGCCTTTGCTTCACTTCCCGCAAAATGTCTCAGTTGTTTCTCATCAAGCTCATTGCGTACGGCATCAAAACGTTTTTTGATTTCAAGCTCTGCCTCTACAGTTATCTTCATGTTGTCTCCCGGCTAGAGTTTAACTCTGTCGGGTTTTAGTTTATTCCCAAATTAGAAAAGTTGTAACGCACATCCCGTACCTCTTTATGTAATTTGAATTTTTTCGTGTAAAAATTTCACTTTGGGGGCTTCGTAAACATTTGAAACATTTGATTGCTCAGGTTTGTAATTAAATATGCTCTGTTGAACCATAAACTTGGTAATTAGATTTCTATTTGGGTGGAGGGTGCATTATGTGAGTTGTAACGTTTATTTATCGCCAGCCCCTAAGGTTAAACAATAATATCTATAATCTCACAAAGATTGCAAATTGTCAAATGAGGCTTGGAGTTAGGAGAAAAATCGAAGCTTTAGCAGACCTTAATATTGAGCAGGTATTTTACGCTCAATGCGAGTATGCCACCTGTGATGCCTGGTAGCACACAGAATTTGCCCAGTGGTTTTAGCACAAGATTTGAAAAGGGAGAAAAGTTTTGTTTTTGAGCCAGTGTGGGATAACGCCAACGTGCTCGTAATCCTGGTGTCGCTAATCCAATCGTTGCTGCCACAATGAGCCTTACTGTACCCCATGTAGTAGAGGTGAAATGTATATAGGGAGCAATTGGAGAATATGTTGCAGCGTATCCAAGAGCCGCACCAGCCACTGCACAGCTTACTATGG
>CAZKEO010000492.1:0-2110 GCA_964551785.1 uncultured Eubacteriales bacterium
CCTGAGGTGGAATTAATTGCCGGTAATGTCGCAACGGCAGAGGCCACTCGAGATCTGATTCTGGCTGGTGCAGATTGTGTTAAAGTAGGAATTGGGCCTGGTTCAATCTGTACTACTAGGGTAGTGGCAGGAATTGGCGTACCGCAGATTACAGCAATTCATGATTGTGCCCGAGAAGCAGAAAAACATGGGATTCCAATTATCGGAGACGGTGGAGTAAAGTACTCCGGTGACATTTGTAAAGGAATCGCGGCTGGAGCTAATGTCATTATGCTAGGAAGCCTTTTTGCTGGAACGGAAGAAAGCCCTGGAGATATCGAAATATATCAAGGCAGAAGCTTTAAGGTCTATCGCGGCATGGGCTCCATCGGGGCGATGAAAGAGGGAAGTAAAGACAGATACTTCCAGGAAAATGAACAGAAACTGGTGCCTGAAGGTATCGAAGGAAGAGTCCCTTACAAAGGTTCCTTAGCCGACACAGTCTTTCAACTGATGGGTGGCTTAAAGGCTGGCATGGGATACTGTGGAGTACCTAGCATCGAAGACTTGAAAACCAAGACAACCTTTATGCGTATTACTGGAGCAAGTTTGAAAGAGAGTCATCCTCACGATGTAATCATCACGAAGGAAGCTCCCAACTATAGTGTTTAAAGCCAAGCAGCCATAGCAATTATACAGGAGCACTATTAAAGTGCTCCTGTCTGAATATGGTATCTGTTGTTATTGTTTTGGGGGGAGAGAAGCGAATGGATCAGCTACTTTTTTATACCAGCGTTGGTTTTATTTTGCTGGCAATTCTATGCTATTTATTTGCAGCGGTTGTAAGCTTTAAGTATTTAACCGGTCTTGGTAGCACTACGGAGTTAGATAGCATTAGTTTTGGACTGGTCTTAATAGGTGCCGTTTTAATGCTGATAGCTTCAGCGATCAATATAAAATTTAATCTTGATAGTACAGGGAATTGGTGGGATCCAATTCTAATTGTTAATTCCGTAGACATATTATTAAATTTAGCAGTCTTGCATACAATATACAGGAATTGGGACCGCAAGATTACTGCCTGGTTAACAATTGCCACCCTAGTTGCTGATGCTAATTTGCGTTTTATTATTTTGTACTTTTTTTAGGTTCTATGAGCTTTACATAATTAGAAATGCTTGCTCTTTTTAAGAGGAAATAGGGCAATAATGTCGAACGATAAAATACAAAACTAATTCAGGGGGTATGCAAAATGAACATCAAGATTACCTTAAGCACACCATATATGACCAAACAGGATGTCAGAAAACTTGTCCAAGACGTAGAGGTATTTTGTTCTTGTGGCCTACGCCTTAACGCTATTGATTTTGATAATTCCGAAGTATGCCCTGAATGTGGTAACGAGTTTCATCTCCAGGAAGGCACCGGCCATTTCCACGTAATTGTTAATAAACCAACAGAAGAAACCGAAATTTATCTGGACTAGCTAAAGCAAGATTACTAGTGCAATTAATTAAATTCTTTAAAAAAGCCAGCAACTCTGGCTTTTTTCTATTCCAAACTATAAATATTATAATTATGTTAATTCATAGTTCAAAGTTGATAAAAAGTGGTATAATACAAGAAAATTAAAAATATAAATTTGGAGGAAACTACTATGAAAAAAGCAATTATTGAGACTGACAAAGGTACAATCACAGTTGAGCTGTTTGATGCAGATGCCCCCAATACAGTGGCAAACTTTGTTAAACTAGCTGAAGAAGGCTATTATAATGGCTTGAATTTTCACCGGGTAATACCTGGTTTTATGATTCAGGGAGGGTGTCCTAAAGGAACTGGCACAGGCGGTCCAGGCTACTGCATTCCTTGCGAAATAAAGGATAACCCCAATAAACACCAGGCTGGCTCGCTTTCAATGGCGCATAGAGGTAAGGATACCGGCGGAAGCCAGTTTTTTATTTGCCATGGCCCACAACCACATTTAGATGGTGTACATACTGTATTCGGCCGGGTTGTAGACTTAGCTAGTTTGGATGTAGTCTTGTCGATTGAACAAGGAGATAAGATGAACAAAGTTACGATAGAATAGCCTCATAGGTACACATTAAGATATTAATATTGAAGTGTGTTT
>CAZKEO010000493.1:0-2103 GCA_964551785.1 uncultured Eubacteriales bacterium
ACGCTGTGCACAGCCAAATTACTGTTCCACAGCCAGGTGGCCTTCACCCAACTGCTGGTACTATTAATACTGACCATGCTGGTTTTTGATAATTACCTTGGTGGTTCACCACTGGCTAGTTTGCTGATGATAACTGTCTCAGCGTTAGCTGCCGCCAGCTGGTCCTGCTTTATCTCAGTACTAGCACCCACCTCCCAGGCAGCTATGTTAATTGGTTACCCCGGAACATTATTACTAGCTATTGTTGGTGGTAGTCTCTACCCCGCGGTAGCCATGCCTGACTATCTCAGAAACCTGGGGAATTACACCTTTAATAAATGGTCGATGGAAGGCTTTTTAAAAGTATTTGCGGGTAATCCTGCCCTGGACCTAACCCATGAGGCCCTAATGGTGCTGTTAACTGGTGGTATCTTCTTAATTCCGGCTGTAGTAGTATTTAGTTACACCTGGAGGGAATAAATGACGCAACTTTATTGGCTGACCTTTTATAAAATCAAACTGATGTTAAAATCGCGAGTGTTATTAGTGGTTACCCTGCTGATGCCACTTTTATTTACAGGTTTGCTGGGAGGCCTTAGTGATTACTCCAGCCAAAATTTAATTCCGGTCGTAATTGTCGATCAGGATCACAGTGAGTATTCTCAGTTGGTGGTGAAGCGTTTAAGTCAAAAGCCTGGCCTAAAGGTTATCTTAACTAATCAAGCTACCGCAGAAAAGCTGGTTAAAAATTTCCAAGCCGAAGTAGCCTTCGTCATCAAAAAGGGTTTTCAGCAAGCTGTGATGAAGGAAAAAGTAGAGCAAGCAATTCTGCTGATTAAATCTCCCCTATCACTTTCCTATGGCATTATTCAGGAGATGTTGGCAGGTGAAGTGCTTCGCTTATGGTCTAATGCTGCGGCCGCGAACTGGGTGGTTCAGGAGTATCAGGATTTTAACCTACACACAAGTCAACCTGACGGAGCGTTATGGCAGAGAGCTTGGCAGGCTACAGATGCCAAGTGGGAACCCAAACCTTTAGTCCAACTAGAATACCAAGAGTTAGTCGGTGCCGGTCCACCAATCAAGGTGGAGCGCATTGGCACCGTAGCTGGCAGTGTTACTACGGGAATCACCGTGATGCTCTTGATGGCAATCGGCCTGTTTTATAGTGGTTGGATAGTCGAGGAGCGCAATAATGGCACGTTACAGCGGATGCAGGCGATCCAAGGTTTAGCAAACCCCTTACTGGCTCATTTGCTGGCAACTATCTTGACCGGATTAGCTCAGTTGGGCTTGTTAGTAGCGCTGACTAAAATCTTTTATCACAATCAGTTCCTTAGCGCTGGTTACCAGTACCTTTTGTTGGCAGCATATCTGTTTAACATCGCCGCACTAGGTCTGTTATTCTCGGTCTTATGTAAAACTACTGCACAATTGCAATCTAGCATCCCGCTCTTAACCCTCAGTAGCAGTTTCCTGGGAGGTTGCTTTTGGAGTTATCTCGACCCACCCAAAACATTGCAATTACTGGCCCTCTTTACTCCACAAGGCTGGGTCCTAAAAGGGCTAGAGGCGGCCAAGCGGGGTGAAGTGACGCTACCGCAAGTATTGTTACCTAGTATGGTTTTACTTTGCTCCGGAGTAGTTATGGGATTATTAGCTTATTGGCGAGTTAGGATTGACTACCCTAGTACCAAATGGTAAAGTTATCTAATAGAGAGGTGGGCAATACCTTGAATAATTATTTACTGCAATGTGCAGGTATCTCATTTATAATTCGTTCGGCAGTAGATTTAACTAAACAACTGAGAGGTTATCCGCTTATATGATTAGAAGCAGAGCTGCCGGGAATAGCTATTGAGGTAAAACATAGTCAACCAGAGGTTGAGGTTCCTTATTCAGATGATATCCTTAGATCGCCCGATGTTATACTAGATGGTGATACCTTAACTATCTCGCATCCCTACTATAATGGTACCTATCAACTACAGCAGCAAAAAGGTACAGTGACAGTTACTCATAACTTTGCATTATTAAGTTATTTAAGAATAATTTTAACAGTGTTGATAATTGATCAAGATGGCTTAGCTTTTCATGCATCGTCTATATTGCGCAATAACCGAG
>CAZKEO010000494.1:0-2102 GCA_964551785.1 uncultured Eubacteriales bacterium
CTCGCCGCTTCCACCCCTGGCTGACTTATTTTGCTGCTATTTTACATCAACTAGAAGCAACTAACTTAGTACGGGTTTGTGAAAGGTTTAAGCTCAGTACCGAGGAACAGAATATTGTCATTACTTCGGTAAATTCCTGGGCACGAGCTTTAGAAACCTTGGATACGGAGGAAGAAGTTGCTTTAAGTAGGGTCTTTCACTTAATTGGTGAACTGCCAATGGAGGCCTGTACCTTTATTTTAGCTAAGGCTGAAAATTTACGAGTTTGGGAACGCACCCAGCAATATTTAAATCGAACTAAAGCGTTGCAGTTAGAAATTAATGGCTACGACTTAAAAGAACTTGGTTGTCCCCGGGGACCACTCTACCGGCAAATTTTGCAGGGGGTCTGGGAGGCCAAATTAGATAACCAGGTTCTAGGGCGGGAGGCTGAACTTCACTTAGCCAAAAAGCTCTTAAAACAGGGGCTCGAAGAGCGAAAAGGAGTAAAGGGGAGGGGAATAAAAGTCGATGTTTAATATGGATCCTTATCTAATGGCAGCGATGATTCCTGCGATGATTGTTGGTCTGACATTTCATGAATATGCCCATGCTAAAGTGGCTGACATGTTGGGTGATCCTACTGCCAGATTACTGGGCCGAGTATCACTGGACCCACTGAAGCATTTGGATATTGTCGGTACACTAATGTTTTTTTTAGTCGGTTTTGGGTGGGCGAAGCCTGTCCCGGTTAATTCAGCCAACATCAAGGGCAATCAGCGTTGGGGTGATATCTTAATCTCATTGTCCGGACCAGCAACAAATATCATAGTAGCACTAGTTGCGCTACTTGGGTTAAACTGGTTTGGGGCATATCTTGGCAGCATCGGTAATGATATTCTCTATGTCATGTTTAAGCTCAATGTCTTACTGGCGGCCTTGAATTTGCTGCCGATACCACCACTAGATGGTTCTGCACTCCTAATGAATTTATGGCGCCGCCCACCAGGCTGGGTCTACTTTCTCCATAACAATGGGACCTTTGTATTACTACTGTTAATCTTCACTAACGTGATTCGGTATATCCTTGACCCTGTACAGGGAGCGATTGAGTTCACCCTGAGTACAATCGCCGGTCTGTTGAGTTAAACAGTTAGCAGAACCAGTTTGCGAACTAACTGGCCTATGCTGCAGATACCCTATTTTATACAAGGAGCTGACAAGCTATGAGCAAAGGAACAATTTTAAGCGGGATGCGTCCGACCGGTAAGTTGCATATCGGGCACTTGAGTGTGCTGGACAACTGGGTCAAATTACAGGAGGAATATAACTGTTTTTTCATGGTGGCTGATTGGCATGCCCTAACCACCAGCTTTGAAGATACTAGCGGCTTTCGGGAGAACACCAGGGAAATGGTGGTAGATTGGCTGAGCGCAGGTCTCGATCCGGCCAAAAGCAGCATTTTTGTGCAGTCCCACGTATCCCAACATGCTGAACTCCACTTGGTTTTTTCCATGCTAACACCGATTGCTTGGTTAGAACGCTGTCCCACCTATAAGGATCAGGTGCAGCAGTTAGGCGAACAAGGCAAAGATATTAATACCTATGGCTTTCTGGGGTACCCCTTATTACAGGCAGCCGATATTCTAATTTACAAAGCTAATGCTGTGCCAGTGGGTGAAGACCAACTTCCGCATGTCGAGATGACCCGCGAAGTGGCTAGGCGCTTTAATCATATGTACGATACGAAGCTTTTCCCTGAACCAAAGGCACTGTTGGCAAAGGTAGCCCTACTGCCAGGCACAGATGGACGCAAGATGAGCAAATCCTATAACAATGATATTGCCATTGGTGCTACTAGTGCTGAAATCCAAACTAAAGTGCGCAGTATGATTACTGACCCGGCAAGGGTAAGAAAAGATGACCCTGGCAATCCAGAGGTTTGTGTAGTTTACGCTTTTCAAAAAATCTATAACCCTGCGGAAACGGCGGAGATTGCCAACGAATGTCGCAAAGCGGGAATTGGCTGTGTAGCTTGTAAGAAAAAGCTGGCTGAAAAAATGGAACACATCATGATTCCTTATCGGGAGCGTCGGGAGAAACTACTGGCAAACCCTAAGATG
>CAZKEO010000495.1:0-2082 GCA_964551785.1 uncultured Eubacteriales bacterium
ATTGGGTAGCTTACGAAAATACAGGCGACGATAACTTGCTGACGACTGGGCTGTTAAGCAAGGGAATCAGCCATGTCACTTTCTTTGATCCGCCTACCCAAGTTCCTGAACCTACCACCATGCTTCTCCTTGGCCTTGGTCTGGTTGGTCTGGCCGGGGTTAGGCGGAAGCTGTAAGAAATGACCTTTAGTAAGAAAGGAGATAGAGAGATGAGAAAGTGCCTAATATACATTTTTTCTCTAATTATCCCTTTGGCCATCTCATTACCATGCCAAGCAGCACCATCAAGCGTCACAGTTGCTGGAAGTCTTCAGTCTGAGGTCGGATGTACTGGGGATTGGGATCCAGGATGTTCAGCAACCCATTTAAGTTATGATGCTGATGATGATGTCTGGCAGGGTAGTTTCTTGATCCCAGCAGGTAATTATGATTATAAAGCTGCATTAAGCAACTCTTGGGATCTAAATTATGGTGCTAATGCTCAACAGAATGGCTCTAATATTCCCCTCAGCCTTGTGGGCACATCAGCTGTAAAATTCTATTATGACGATAAAACCCATTGGACAACTGACAATAAGAACTCTATCATTGCTGTTGCAACTGGAAGTTTTCAGAGCGAGTTAGGTTCACCCGGTGATTGGCAGCCTGATAATCTTCGCTCATGGTTGCAAGATCCAGATGGAGACGGAATATACTCTTTTTCTGCCATCCTTCCAGTAGGCAGTTATGAAACGAAAGTGGCGCTTTATGAAACGTGGGATCTGAATTATGGGGCAGGAGGAGCACAAAACGGAGCAAACATCCCGTTCTCTGTCTTGGGTGAAGGCTTAACATACTTCAGTTATAACCCGGCTACCCATGTTCTGAGTGTGCAAACACCATCTGCAAGCGTCCCTGAGCCTACCACCATGCTTCTCTTTGGTCTTGGCCTTGTTGGTTTGGCAGGAATCAGAAGGAAGCTGTAAGAAGTAACCGCAAACAATCACAGAAAGGCAGGATCAATCACGGGTCCTGCCTTTTCCTTTTCCATGGCCCTCCGGAAATTTTCAAAGCCGGTGTCTAGGGTTAAACCTGAAAAGCGCCGGGTGTTCTTACAAAACACCGAAAAGTATAATCCATTATAATTGCATCGGGATGAGACGGATGTGATAATGGGATACTATTCTGTGGCGGTATTTGTGTCGGATTGCTTTACAATTATGACTCAATAATTCGGAGGCTGTATTATATAACTATATGAAAATATAACAGTTGTTAGAAAGGGCACGAACAATGCATCATATAATTCAAACGGAATGGTAAAATTGATTTTTACAAGAAAATTTAAAGGGGAGGGCATCCAGATGAAAAAAATTGCTATGACGACCGTTGTTCTTTTGGGATTGTTAGCCATGATATCAGCAGCTTCCGCTAATACCATTACCTTAACCGGGACAATCAGAGATTTTACTCCGGCTACCAACTCTGATTTTGAGGCAGCCATTGGTGGTTTGCAGACGGGACTAGTGAAAAGCATCTTAGGTTCTGATGGCAAGCCTGAATATGCCCATGGAACTGCTACCGTTGGTTCCATCCACGGTGCCACAAGCTTTAATCAATGGTACAACAGCACTTCAAGCACATTACAGTACCCAATTACATTATCTAATTCTATCGCAAAACCATTAATTTACACTTATGAAAGCAGTGCTTTTTTCCCAATAGATGGGCAGCTCCTAGGCAATTACGGTAGTTCTGGACACAACTATCATTTTACTTACGAAATTCACACTGACTTTACCTATAAGCCAGGCCAAAACTTCTCCTTTACCGGTGATGATGATGTATGGGTTTTTATCAATAAGCAACTCGTCATCGATTTAGGCGGTATCCATGGTGCGGCAAGTGCTTCTGTCAATTTAGGGACATTAGGATTGACGGAGGGAACTAATTACGATTTCGATTTCTTCTTTGCAGAACGCCACACCGTTGCATCGAATTTGAAAATTGAGACCTCCATCGTGTTGAATCAGCAGGTTCCCGAACCTACCACCATGTTGCTTCTTGGCCTTGGTCTGGTCGGTTTGGCAGGCCTCAGAAGGA
>CAZKEO010000496.1:0-2072 GCA_964551785.1 uncultured Eubacteriales bacterium
CTTGTCCGTTGGACTGGAGCACAGCCGGTGCTTCATTTATAAAAGCCATTAAACTCAATAACAGCAAAAAGGGAACGAAAATGATAAAATTTAACTGGTTACCCAAGTACTGACCTACTACCCCTCCTGCCAACGGACCTAAGGCAATTCCAAAACCACGGGCTGCCGCAAAGAGACCGGCAATTACTCCGGTCTCCCCGGCTAATTCCCCGATACTGGTTGAAGTAACCAGGTGAGTCATCCCCAAGCCGAGACCAAGCAGCACCGTTGCCAGAGCAATGGTCGGCAAATTAATTGCAGAGGTTATGCCAATCAAACCAAAGGCAGTTAAGCCAAAACACCAATGATAATACTTAGTAAGTGACATCCTATAAAGCAGCGGCCAGGCGAATAGCACAGCCAGGATAAAAACTCCGCCTTGGATAGTTATAAATAAAGCAGCTGTGGTTGGTTTTAAATGCCAGACCCGGACCAGCATTACAATTATAAAGGTTCCAAAGGTTGCGATAATCGCGCCTCCCAGGCATTCTGCCAGCAGGGGTAGGTAAATTACCCGCAACCTCAGCAGATTTTTAAATCCTGCTAGTTGCGAACTTGCGGTGATACTAAGGCCGGAACCAGGTCCCTGGAGCACAGTTTCACTCTGCCGAAAAATCATCAATAGCAGAGGAATCAACATTATACCAACCACTATCCCGAAAATAATGTTATTGCTATAGGATTTGGCTAAGAACCCCCCGATTAGCGGGCCTAAGAAGGTAAACCCAACAGACGTAGAACCCCGAAACCACCCGGCTTTGTCTGTTCCTATCTGTTTTAGACAACGGAAAAAGGAAGCATTCAATGATGTAAACATCAAAGACCTAAAAAACCCATCCAAAGCCATGATAAAAATCAGTAGAGCGGGTGTCCTGGCCAGGGTAAGCAGCAGAATCACCGTAATATTAAACAAGCTACCTGTTAAGAAAAGTTTCCGGGTACCATAACGATCAACCAGAAATCCCGCTGGAATAACTAACAGCAGAAAGCCCAGTCCGGAAATCCCCTTGATTAACCCCAGCTGCGTAGTGGATGCATTAAGTTGCAAGGCGTACAGAGGAATGACGAATTGGATTATCCCAGCAGCAGTTCCTGAGGGCACATTCAAAGAGACAAAATGCCCTAATAATTTGTTCCTAGAAATCAGTCCAGACAAGTGTATCTATCCTTTTAGGAGAGCATCTCAACAAAGGCTTTCACCCTCGTGAGAATCTGCCCAGTAGGCGGCCCTACCTGAAAACTTCCCTCCAAACTGATACTAGGAATGCCTTTTTTGTGGAAATACTCTCGGTTCATTTCCCTGTCTATGCCGCTAAAGGAACAGCCGACATACCCGTAGAGGACAATCCCTTTAGCTCCAACCCGCCTAACTTGCTCCTCGATTACCCGCCGTCGGTAGATTGACGCGCCAGCCATTTCTCCTTCTAGCACAAACCTAGCCAGGGCTTCCACTGGAGGCAGGTCCTCGCGGTAGTCCCTTACATAAGGTGTTGGTATCACCCAGCCTAGTAGCGCTCCTCCTGAGTCATCAATGGCCTTGTAAACACCGAACTCCTGACCTCTGCCGCCAGCCCAGACCAACGGAATGACACCATTCTTCTGCTCGCCGTGCTTTTTAGCTTCTTCCATTTCTGCCAGTAGGGAATCCACCGCTTCGGTATATTCCTCCGGCTTGCCGAAGTAGTGCCCGCAACCCATCAGCAAAAACATGGTAGGCAGGCTGCGAATGTAAGTCGGATTTTCCAAGCGGAGCTCCATAATGCGTCGTACCTTCCGCATCAGCTCATTGCGTCGGTGTATTTCTGCCTGCAGTTTTACTTCATTCAGCTCTTGTCCGCTAATCCACTTCGCCGCATGATAGATCTCATTGCTAAAAAACTTGACCAGTTCTTCCAAGCGGTGCTCCTCATACCTAGGTGGCAGGTAAACAGTATCAATGTAGTGAACATCATAACCCTCTAGTCTCATTAGTTCCAGAGCAATATTGTAGGGTTCGCAATCCACGCAATAGCCGAAAATCCGGTTGATTCCTC
>CAZKEO010000497.1:0-2067 GCA_964551785.1 uncultured Eubacteriales bacterium
CGTTTGCATTTATTTGTAACCGATTATATCAAAGAATGTTTTTCTTTTGGGAAGACTTTGTCGGAGACTACTCAAAAATAGATATTGGTGATAAGGTCGATTTTTTGCTAAGTGAAAATGCTAAAGGACCTTGTGCCAAAAGCGTCACTCTTGTTAGTAAATATGACGAATATATATCAGCGTAATTTAAGAAAAGGCCTGCATAAAATTGCGGGCTTTTTTCGTGAAAGCAAAATTTGCAACACCGCCTAACAATTTAGAGATTTATGATATTCAAATTAGAAAAAATGCAGGCCCCAAAGCATATGTAGCAATGAAGCCTTAGATATCGATGCGCCAGTATCCCGAATAGCATGAATCTCCTGTTGTACTAAACCGTCTGCAGCAGTTACTATGGGAAATCAAATATTATTCTTCCCAACTAAAAGAAGCAAAAAAAGCAGATATTGCAGTAATCCCGGTTAATAAATATACTAAAAGACCACAAAATGCCTCCTAAAGGGCATACTTTCCCCCTCCCCAAAATCGGGTCAAGAATTAGCTATTCAGTTAAAACAAATTATGGTTCAGCTAAAGGCTTGTTGAATAGGCAGGCGAAGGCCATCACTCCGCCACAGAGCGGACAAGTATTAACAAGCTTAGTAACTTTAGGTACAGCAACCCGCTTTCCGGCAAGCTTTTGACAGCGTACTAGTTTAGTCCTAACATTCTTACTGGCCAAGAGTCCATAATGTCTAATCCTCGTAAAACCAGAGGGCAAAACATGCAACAGGAACCTTCTGATGAATTCTGCTGCTTCAAGTCTCATCAGCTTGACCCGGTTGTGGTCTTTGTAATCTTTCCACCTAAACAAGACCGTACTTCCGTCAAAGTCTAGGATTCTGGAATTGGAGATAGCCACTCTGTGGGTGTAACGGCCGATGTAACTTACTACATACCAGGGTGATTTAAATGGTTTTTTACAGTTGACAACCCAGTCTTTTTGGTACAAGGTGCTCAGTAAATTCAGGAAGTTATTAGCCAAGGCCAACTCAGCACAACTGTGATAAAATTTAACTTTCCCATTCAGCCAAGCTACCTTGAGACGATCAAGGAACTTACCTCTGAATTTATCGGAAATCACCTTAACAGGGATGAAAAACTTTTTCCTGGAAGGAATAAAATTCAGACCGTCTTGAGACAGGCCACCACCTGGCACCAGGCAGTGGACATGGGGATGAAAGGCTAAATTCTGCCCCCAGGTATGTAAAACCTCCGTCACCCCAATTTGGGCACCAAGATGTTTGGGATCTTTGGCCAGCTCAAGCAGGGTATCGGCAGCAGACTTCATTAGAATGGAATAAAGGATACTCTGGTTCTGCAGCACAATTGGATTAAGCTCTTTGGGCAGAGTAAACACCACATGGAAATAGCTGACCGGCAGGAGCTTCACTAACTGGGCATCAACCCATTCCTGCTGTTTAGAGTACTGACACTTAGGGCAGTGTCGGTTGCGACAGGAATTATAGGAAATATGGATATGCCCGCAGCTCTCACAATTATCAACATGTGAGCCGAGCACTTCGGTTCTGCAGGTGCTGATAGCAAAAAAAGCTTTCTTTTGTTCAGGCGACAAGTTCCCAGGCTGGATAGCTCTAAAAATCTCCTGGAGTTCAGGCATGGGAATCACCCAGATCCAAAGGACTCTTAATGGAAGCAAGTTGCTGAGTAGAAAGGTGCAGATAAACACAAGTAGTTTTAATATCAGCGTGTCCGAGCAGTACCTGAATAGTGCGTAAATCGGTATTATTCTCAAGGAGATGAGTAGCGAAGCTATGACGCAGGGAGTGTACAGAAACCGGTTTGGTGATCCCGGCTCGTTCTTTGGCATCTTTGAACACTTTCTGAATATTTCTAATGGCAACAGGCTTACCCGGAATCAGTCCCGGAAAGAGAAGACCAACTGGTTTATATAGCTTCCAGTAATGACGTAAGAGCTGTAGGTTTTCCTGACCAAGAATGGTGAAACGATCTTTGGAGTAGTATCATTTAAGTAGAGTCAGAAAACTCGTAATTCTGGAAATAATA
>CAZKEO010000498.1:0-2064 GCA_964551785.1 uncultured Eubacteriales bacterium
AGAACATGAATAACCCCAACTGCAGATTGGAAAAAAATTGTTGAGCAGCTGGTTATGGATTTACAGAGCAGATTAGATAATCTCTATGGGCATGACGAAGACAAAGCTTCCCATAAGGTTAGACTGGAACAGTTAAAATACTTTCTGAACAACAATATCAATCCCTTAGATAGTTCTGCCGCTAAATTCACCACTAGGTTTATGGAACAGTCTATCTACTTATTTTTACCCCTCTTAATTATTGTGCTGGCAGGGGATTTAGTATCAGGAGAGGCTTCCGCTGGCAAAGCAGTGGAATTCAAGGTCCTAGAGGAAAACTACCTGAGTAGCTTAAAGGAACTTTTTAAGACCATCAGGACTACTAATGCCAATACTCGCATCGTGTTTATCGGCTTATATTTAATCCCTATGAGAAAACCAGCTCGGTCTCCGAAGACACTAAGCTGGTTAATACCTGGAACTATGATACTCAACAATTGGTGGAAGCAGATGCAAACGCTGTTTTTATCCCTACCTATGACCTCTTTAAATTTAATTTGATTAAATATCTCTCAGCTGATGGTTTGCACCCCAATACCTTGGGGTATCAGGCAGTTGCCGAGCGGATTGTCAAATCTATAGGGAATAGTTGGGACTAAGAGCATAATATTTGATTATCCTATGGGAGTGTGGCAAATTTTAGTATTGGCTGCACTCTATTAGTTTTCTATAGTTTTTATCTATCGCTGGCAAACAGTACAGTAATAGGCCCATCTCCCGTACAGTTTAGCTGCTATTATAATTGTGCCACACACCTTACAGGGTTCACCGTCTCTGTCATAAACCATAAAAGCGGCATTTTGCCCCCCAGACGTGTGATCCCAACTTGCAAAGGGCTCTTCAATATAGCCTTCGGGTATTTCTGGCATATCGTTCACTCCTTCATAAGCTTAATATTCCACTGATTAGCTTAATAAAAACAAAAGAGTGAAGACAGCGTACTAGATCAATAAAGTTTCTGTTCCTTAGGTACGTAGATCATCCCAAGAGGTGAAAATAAGGGTACAATGTTGGCGGGATCATATTTATGGTTTTTGAAAGTTTTGCTAGAGGTGAAGGGCTAGCTGGCTTATTAATAGACGGAGATTTTTTGGGGCGCTGGTGCTTTTAATTTTCCAGTTGCGTTCCCCGAAAGGTCTTAACAGGCTTAATTTTGACAGGGACAAACTTATTCCGCTCTCTTCTTCTCATATTCGCAATTTAATCCCAAATTTCCCCTCGTTATGCCCCTTAGTCTTTAATTTTTTGACTGAATTTGCACTTATTGGCTATTGACGAGATTAGTTATTTCGTGTTAATATTGGGACAAATAATATTAGGTATGCATTGATGTATACAGTGGCGAAGATGCCTTCAAAGTTCCCCACGGGGAACTCTGAGGGCTTTTTATTTTTTGAGGGTGGGGAAAGCAATGACAGCCTGTAGAAAGCTTTGCCAGAAATACACCAACCTTACTAAGGTTGACATTATTAAAATAGAGCAGCTCAGCAATTATCTCCAATATATTGCGGACTTAACCAGGGCTGATGTTTTTATTGATGTGATGACAGCAAATGCGGAAGAAGCCCTTGTGGTGGCAGAAGCAAATCCTACCACCGCATCGTCCCTGTACACCCAAAGTGTGGTTGGCGAATTGGCCTTAAAAGCAAATGAGCCTGCCGTGTTTAAATCCACCCAGACGGGCAGCCCTGTTTGGGAGGTCAAGGGAGTTACCCAGGAAGGGATACCAGTTAAACAAACTGTGATTCCGGTTAATAACCCTACGGGCAGAGTAATTGCTACTTTGATCATGGAACAGGATATTTCGGAGCAAATTCGGACCGAAGCGGAAGTAGAACTTTTATCAGAAACTACCGAAAAACTAACCTCAGCCTTACTGGATGTAGCCACGGTAGATGAGGTGCTCCCCACAATTTTGCAGGATGCAGTAATTATTACCAATCAGGATTTTACTGTTTTATATGCCAATCCATTGGCTGAACAGCTTTTACAAACTTCACCCAACTTGTTGGCCGGAAGAGGTCT
>CAZKEO010000499.1:0-2059 GCA_964551785.1 uncultured Eubacteriales bacterium
CGCCCCCATAGGAAAATCAAAAGCTCTCTAAAAAGAAAACTGCCATCATCCCGATGACCGTTTGGCTATTTCATGCTCAACCAGCTGAAAATCGCCGGGTTTGTCCACATCCACTCCTATTTCGGGGTTTTCAGAGACAATTATTTTAGCTTTAATCCCCAATACCTCTTGCAGCTTAGCCTCGATGTCTATCATAGACAGCCGGCGGCACATAAATTTAAACAAAAAAGTTGTCCCAAGTAGCCTGCTTAGACGTAATGGACTCTTCCGTAAAGTTGTTGCCACTTCGAATATTTCTTTACAGTGAGCTAAGGCAGCTGGTTGTAATAAGAAGATATTGCCACCGGTATAGGTGCCCTCCAAGAAGCTAGCATAAGTACGCTTTACTCCCGGGAACCTCTTTTCACATAATTCTCTGGAGATTATTGGATAATACAGATCAGCTTGCCAAGATTCACATTGTGCTATAAAGGTTACCACTGCTTTGGCCTGCAAGAGGGGAATATCCGCCGTAACTAGTAGTACTTTTTGGTCCTGTGGCAAGGCTTGGGTTCCTAGTTCAATACTTTCTAAGAGCGTAGTACCTGCTGGTACGCAAGTAATAGCTTTTTTTACTTGATACTGTACCTCATTGGTATCGACACCCACCAAGACCAGCTTTGCAATTTCAGTCGTATTGTCCAAAGCTTCGAGTACATACTCTACCATGGAGCGACCACTAATCTTGATTAAGGCCTCTTTTTGAACAGTACTATATTGCTGCAAAGAACCCTTATTGGCACTGCCCGCTAAAACAATGGCATTCAACATACCACCTTACCCCTTTGGTTACTTTTTAATAATATGTTGGCCAGATTCTGTGGTTCTTATAACATCTAGCATACTATTCTCAGCATTTTCGATATGTTCTCTTGCTAATTGCCTTGCTAGCTCTACATTGCGCTCGGATAAGGTTTCTACTAACTTGCGGTGTTCCTCAAGAGCATCCCGCATGCGGCCAGGGTGGGAAAGGGAAGTCATTCGGAAACGCTGTATTTGTTCTCTGAGGTTGCTGATAATTTGCACCAAACGCTCATTCCGACTAGCCTTATAAAGAATATCGTGAAACTCTGTATCAAAAGTAATCAAAGCCTCTAAATCATTGGCCTCCGTACATTCTGCGACCTTGACCAAGCAACGTTCTAAGGCTTCTAATTCATCCTCAGTTATTCTTTCCGCAGCAAGCGCTGCAGCTAAACTTTCTAGGGCAGCTCTAATCTCGAAAACCTCAGCAATATCCTTCATGGAGATTCCGGCCACATAGGCTCCTTTGCGGGGAATCATTACCACAAAACCCTCTAATTCCAGTTTGCGAATTGCTTCTCGAACAGGCGTCCTACTTACACCCATCTCATCTGCTAGTTGGATTTCCATTAAACGCTCCCCTGGTTTGAGATGCGAATTCATAATTGCTTCACGCAGGGACTCGAAAACAATTTCCCGTAATGGTTTATAGTTGTCTAGCTTAACTGGGATTAATCTTCTTTCCAAAGCACTTCACCTCTCCTGCATTCTACACTTTTGAGCTATCTGTAAATTATTGTACTACCTTTTGGGCAATCGTGCAATTTGAGCTGGTAGTTATGTTAGGCCTCGCAAGTCTTTACTACAAAGGTTCTGCCTAGGTCAGACAACTGGCCAGCAACATACTCACCCTGGTGTTCATTAGGGACAAAGCCAAAAACGGTAGGTCCGCTTCCTGACATTAAGACCCCTACAGCGCCGGCTTGAATTAGGCGTGCTTTGACTTCTGCCACTTGTGGGTAGAGAGCCAAGGTTACTGATTCTAAGGTATTCACCCCTAAACTCCTAATGGCCTCAACGTCTCCGGCCTCAATTGCTGTAAGCATCGCGGGTGTATTAGGCCGTCTTGCGACCTGCTCCGCACGGTAGTTGGCGTAAACCTGGGCAGTAGACACTCCAAACGGCGGTTTGACCAAAACCAGATACATTTCCGGAACTAGCTTGAGGGGGGTAATAGACTCCCCACTAACAGTTCACAAAGCTTTGCCTCCATCAA
>CAZKEO010000500.1:0-2052 GCA_964551785.1 uncultured Eubacteriales bacterium
AAGAATGGTATTTTCCCAAGGTAACTGGAAGTGGGTTGTTAACTTATTCCGCGCAAACCCTGTATCAAAATTCGCAGGGTGAGGTACGCAGCCACGATCGCGAATAAACTCCCGGAAGTCATGCAGCACTTTTTGGATTTTGGGGGCATTTTGAACTTGATCCTGAGTGATGCCAGTCAATTCCACAATCTCTTTGGGAATAATCCGGTCTGGTTTCACAAAACTACTAAAACGCCCGATAATCTCACCATTAGCAATTTTAACTGCTCCGATTTCGATAATTTCGTGATTTACTGGTGACAATCCAGTCGTCTCCAAATCAAAAACGATGTATTCTGACTCAGCCAAAGTTTGCTCGCTGGGATTAAGGACAATCGGAAGACCATCATCTAATAAATAGCCTTCTACTCCAAAAATAACTTTAAGACCTAACTTTTCCGCAGTTTCGGCAGCTTCCGGAAAAGCTTGTACCACACCGTGATCTGTGATAGCTAAGGCTGGATGACCCCACTGGGCCGCCCTTTTCACAAGATCAGCTACTCCACTGATGCCGTCCATGGAACTCATTTTGGTATGAAGGTGGAGTTCCACCCTTTTTTCCTCTGCAACGTCTTTACGTCCCACATATTCCGCTAAATTGATATCATAAGCCATCATTGTTAGTTCCTGGTTCTGCGAAAAACTATCATGCTGGACAGGCCCTTTCAACTTAACCCATAAACCATTTTTAATCAAACCCTCCTGGGCCGGATGGTTTTTCTCATCTTCAAAAAACTTTACACTGAGCGAATCGGTAAAGTCTGTCACCACAAAGGATACTAGATTACGCCCTGACTTTAGTGCTCTAATTTCTAAATTTATGATCCGACCTTGAACGATAACATTTTTATCCTCTTCATATACATCACGCAGGAGTACCGATTCTCCTTTGATTAACTTGCCTTTTAGAATACCATCTACTGGTACCGGGGTTTGGTTCTGGCTATTAGTATCTCGCTTGTTTTCAGTTTGGGCTTTAGCTTTTGCTTCCAGTAGAGCTGTAATTTCGGCAGCTTGCTGTTCCTCTAGCCAATCAGTTGCTGAGCTATGACCTGTTACTTCAAGTTAGACTCGTATTTTTAGTCCTAATTCATTAGTGATTAGGTTACTGATTTCTTGTAGCCATCCTTTGCCTCGTAAAAAGGCTTCCCCGATGTTATTTTCCACAATTAAGCAAAGGGTCTCTGCATTCCATTGTCGTGAGGCTTTTTGCAACCAGTTGCTGGCAACAGGACTTTGTTTTTTGATGGAATGGAGAATCTCCGGCCAGTAGGCCTCAATTGCTTGTTGTGGTGCTTCCTCTGCTTTATTATAGACTGGTATGATTGCTAATTCCTTTAGACCACTAACTTCCAGGCTGATTTCTTGCGCTAGTTGTTCTAGCCAAGTTTTCAGTACCAAACTGTCCAAAGCAAAGTAAACTGACCAGGACTGATGCTTAGTGCTAATTTCAACTTTCTTGATGCTACCTCGTAGCAAGATTGTTCTAATTTCCTCAGGAAGCCTTGATTTCTGAATATAATCGTGGAAAACAAAAGCCTGTTTGTTTTGGACTAGTGCAGTTACATCTTCCACTCTGACAACTCCCCTCTGGCATTCTATTGGAAAGGAGATTGCCCTACCATCACCATGGGGTAAGGCATTTGGCAATCTCCCAATACATTTTCATTCGAGCCCCCAACCCTTTTACTAAACCTAGTTTCTCTTCTTTCATAATATGGGTGAGGTCTGTTAATTCAACTTCTCTGATTTTCCACCCTGATTTATGGGCAATTTTAGTCATAGTTACTTCAATTCCATAGCGAGCGACTTCCATGTTATTAATCTGCTGCAATAATTCTTTGCGTATCGCTCTTTGACCCGATAGATAAGGGGCAATTAATTGAGCCATATCAGTGGCTAACCTACCATGGGTAAAGACCCCTACCGTCATATCTGCTTCAGAAGCTAATAATGGGCGGTATAAGGAGGTGAGGTGTGCTTGCTGAAGGCCAATTAAATCAGCATCCACAA
>CAZKEO010000501.1:0-2052 GCA_964551785.1 uncultured Eubacteriales bacterium
AGGGTGTTTTTCAGCATAGTTTATTGTGCCTTGTAAGGTTGCTGATCCTGTTATCATCTAATCCTCCCAATTACAAATTCACCTATCAATTGATGATTTTTTTTATCCCTAGTAAAACAGAGATTATTGGGGAGATACCTGCAGCTCAGGCAACCAGCCATGGCTATCACGGCTCATATTTCGCCCATCGTGAATGAGTGCCTGAAGAGGTGTACTTGTGCGACTGTTTCTCCCATAGCTAGCAAATTTTACAACATTACTTTTACCAATAGGCTGTATGGACTGTTCTAGGGTAATATAATAACCGCTTTGCTCATTTTTAATCTTATGTTCCTGAATGTCCGTTACCAACACCCACTGACACCCCTCAGCCGCGGCTTTCTGATAAATATTTTCTTCTGTTTGCGCTGTATCTATGACATAGGCAGGCAAAGTACGCCGGTACTCATCTTGAATAGCTTCCTTCATATAAAAGAACTCCTCCTGCAAGGCCGCCGATAAATGATTTCTAATTGGAGCCACATATATTTTGGGCACACCAACAACAGTCGCAGTCTGGTTTACTAGTCCCGGTAAGACCCCAGCTTGTATAGCCTGTTGGCGTTTCTGGTAATAGCGCTTGGTAGCTACATCTAGGTATATGGTCATTTGATGGGAATATGCAGTCGCACTGTCTGGAACTTGCCAGCGAATTTCTTGACCGAACTGCTGATATCCCTTGACCAGCTTTTGCAGCACCCCAGTAACTGGATCCCCGTCAGTTACAATACGTGTCAGATTCACGACTGGTTCGAACTCTTTCCGAAAAGCTTCATTGCCCACTGCTGGTGCACCAAAAGTAATTACTTCTACTTGCTCTGGTCGGATGCCCATGCTAATTAGCCTAGCACCGGCCAGCGTAGCCGTAGCTCCTCCCATACTATGTCCTACCAAATACAGTTTCCCATTTTTGTGTTCTAGTAACATATCCATTAATCGTCGTTTAGAAGATTCCGTTCCATCCCGCCCTTCAGCAACTAAAGCCTCCTGAACATAGTGGTTATAACCCTCATGTACTTTAGGATAAATATTATCTATATCCTTGCGCTTGGCATTTGCCTCAAATTCTTCCAACGTCTTTCCGGCGAAATAAACCTTGTCCACCAGTAGGTTAACCATTACGTCTTTCAATGTCTCAGTACCCACTACTGCTAATAGATACAAAGGCTGATTACTCTCCGGTTGCATTTTTGTGGACAGTAAAAAGCGGGCATCAGCCTTACCACTTGTCTTAATATAAGCTTCTGCCTGCCAGCCCTCCTGATCCAGTTCATCAAGGGCAAACCCAGCAACGCGATCGCTATAAGCAGCCATGCAGGCAGTAGCAGCAAGATAGAACTTGCGGGCTTGTTCATAATCTTCCAGTTCCCCAGCCTGAACAGTAACTGGCAATAGTAAGTAACATACAACAATAACTTTACTGATAATTCTTACAATTTTATTCACGGTATTTTCTCCTATTGGGCTAACATATTGGGCCTGACAATCTTATCTATGTTAACCTCTCCATTATACTACATTTACTACGTTAATTTCACCCTATAGCAAAATATGACTGGCAAAAATAAAAAATAGGCCACTTCTATTTAACTGAAAGAAACCCCTTGTATGGGATATTTGTTGAAGTCCAATACAAGGGATTCCTTTCATTATGCGCTTCAACGGTCTTTCCTTTTGATCATATTTAATGCAATACAGGCTTTGTCATGAGTTTGTCACATGCATAGCTTATACTTTAGATAAGAAAATAATGGGGGATGATAAGGTTGTAGCTCGGCCACAACATACATACGGGATAACGTTATGCTTAAGTAGATCAATATCAGGAACGTTATCACTACCACCAGCGGCAAGTATCAAATAATATTTTGGCGATAAAACAATGTAGAATATATCAAACAGTAAGAGGAAGGTATTTTGAAAATGAAAAAACGTATCGTTGCCGGTTTGCTAATTACGTCCCTGCTCTCCGTTGGAGCAACTTCTGCAGTCCAGGCTTTTAGCCTAGGCGAC
>CAZKEO010000502.1:0-2051 GCA_964551785.1 uncultured Eubacteriales bacterium
AATTCAAACTACACAGTATCTTAGACCACCAGGCGCGCGAAGCGCTTTTTTTATTTCATCAATCTTTTGCTTTTCTTTCATACTTCTATCACAATTAGCTTTTATACTAAGGTTAGCAAAAGAGTTACTTTCAGAAAGGAGGTCAAGTTATGGCAAAAAATAAGATTGCCAAATGGTCGAGGCTATTAACATTAGTTGCGATTCTAGCCTTCGTTACCTACGAAGCTTATCTGCATCAAGTGTTAGGTGGAGGCAAGGCACCCTCAGTACATGCTCTTTGTCCCTATGGTGCTTTGGAGAGTTTATATAATATTTTCTTTCTAGGGGGCTTTATCCAAAAAATTTATTCAGGTACAGTGGTCTTATTGCTGGTAACCTTGGTAATAGCCTTGGTATTCCGGAGAAGCTTTTGTGGTCTGCTTTGTCCGTTTGGAGCATTACAGGAGCTATTTGCCCGCATCGGTTTGAAAATCTTTAAGCGACGCTTGATAATTCCAGCAGTAATTGACCAACCGTTACGTTATCTCAAATATCTAATTCTGGCCTTAACTATTGGGATGGCTTGGTTTTACGGCAGTCTCTGGATGGCTCCCTATGATCCCTATTCTGCCTATTCCCACCTTTCCAATGCGGCAGCAGATTTGGCAGAAGAACCACTAGCTATTTTCGGATATCTAATCTTGTTGCTAACTGTAATCGGGTCTCTACTGTATGATCGCTTTTTTTGCAAATACCTCTGCCCGATGGGTGCCTTCTACGGGATTATAGGTAAATACAGTCTAACGAAGGTGGAAAGAAACGAGAGTCTCTGCATTAGCTGTAAACAATGCAATAAGGCTTGTCCAGTCAATATCGATGTTGCCCAAGCCAAGCAAATTACTACCATGGAATGTATCAATTGTAACGAGTGTGTCCTGAGCTGCCCGGTGAAAGATGCTCTGACAGTAAAAACTGCCAAGAATACAATTAGTCCCTTGGTAATGTTGGTGGTGGTCGTAGGATTTTTCTTTGGCACCATTTTGCTAGCGCAAGCAACTGGAAACTTCGAACTGCTTCCCGAGAAGCTGAAGGAAGGCCAAACAATCTCCATAACCGAAGTAAAAGGGTACTATACCATTCAGGAAACAGCAAAAGCTGTAGGTTTAGAATTAAAGGATACTTATCAACTGCTAGGCATTCCAGAGCAAGTTCCTGCCAGCACCAAAATGAAAGAGATATCCAAGCTTGTGTCAGGCTACGAGTTTGATGTAGCCAAGGAGAAGGCAGGTGAACAAGAAAAGCAAAAAACGGAGAATGTCAGCCCCAAAGCAACTAATGAAAAATAAGTAAGGAGAGTGGATGTAATGAATCTTAAAAAAGTAATTACTATGGTTACCATCGTAGGTGTTTTAGGAGTAGTTGGAGTAGCATATGCTGCCACCACCAAAACACCAGCAGAAATCGCTGCTGGCTTAACCGGCAAGACTGTGGAAGTACTAGCTAAAGAGCGCGCAACTGGCAAAACCTATGGGGAAATTGCCCAGGATGCTGGCAAACGAGAGGAATTTAAGACCCAAGTGTTGGCTGAAAAGAAGGCGCTACTAGACGAAAGAGTTAAAGCGGGCAGCCTAACCCAAAAGCAAGCAGACGAAATTTATCAGGCCATCAAGGACAACCAAACAAACTGTGACGGAACAGGAAACGCTGGGATTGGTAAAAGAGCTGGTATGGGCTTTGGCCAAGGATGTGGTTTGGGTCAAGGACAAGGCAGAGGACAAGGCCAGGGATGCCAAGGCCAAGGAATGGGTAACTGCCTGGTCCAATAATAATAAAGTAGAAGAGAGCTATATGAAGCAACCCCACAACGTTTTGCACGCTGTGGGGTTGCTTTTGTTCTAGCACTAAGATAGTATGATGCAGCCCAGTCCAATTTTCCTATGCGGTCTATTGTAGTATGCCTGAATAACGCCCAGGTCGGGTACCTGTTCCGGTTTAGGAGCATCTCACGAAATAAAACTAGAAGGTCTTAGTGCAGCTAGGCAATAGAATCGCTCCGCTCACCACGGATGGTG
>CAZKEO010000503.1:0-2046 GCA_964551785.1 uncultured Eubacteriales bacterium
AGTTAGGCAACGGGGGAAACGGTCCAAACCGTACGGCGAGCCCCCGGGCGTTTCCCGGTAATCCTCTCCGACCGACAAAGAAGTGGTAAATCAGCAAAGACCACCAGTACCCTAGTAGTGAACAAAGCAGTTTCACTATTAGCTGACGGTGCTAGAGATGGTGCCGTAGCTAGAGCGGTGCACGATTTTCTCTTTGCGGTGAAGCATGGTAAGGTTTCAGCAACACTTACCATTATTTCTGTAGATCTCCAGACTAAAACGCTCTTGATTTCTCGTAACAGTCATACACCTGTGTTTGTGCTCAACAAGCGAGAAAGCCGGATTTTTGCCAAAGAGGTCTCGCCTATTGGTGTCCACCTGGTGATGAAGCCGGAAATTACCGAACTACCACTCGAGGAAGGTACCATTGTGGTGACCTTTTCTGATGGAATTTTGGATGCTGGCAAGCGTAAGGAGCGGCAGATGACCTATCAAGATCTATTAAAGGTTATTGAAGGCTTTGCTCCTCAGGAAATTGAGCACCTAGCGCAATGTCTCCTGAACCATGCCCTTAGATTAGATGATAACCGTCCAACTGATGATATTGCAGTAGTAGCTGTGGCCATCGATCATAATCAATCAGAACTTAAAATACGCAAAATTAATCAAACCTTCCCTTTGTAAACAAGGAAAATTGTTGAGAGAGTCAATCTAAGCCAGGTGAGTAACCGGAGGTGTGGTACCCATACTAGACGAGGATAAACTTATCGTAGTGGCAGGAGTTTGCGGGGCTGGAAAAAGCACCCTAGTACAAGGTCTCATAAACCATGGCTACCATGCCCATACAGTTGCCCAAGAGCATTCCTACGCTCCCGCCATGTGGCAGATGACCAAGCCGAATATTTTGATTTACTTAGAATGCTCGCTCGCCACTATCAGCCAGCGTCGTCGAATACAGTGGGGGGAAGCACGCCTACAGGAACAGCTACATCGCTTGCGGCATGCACGAGCTAATTGTAATTTGGCCATTTCAACTGATAACTTGTCCATTCCGGAGGTCTTAGAAATTGCCGTGGACTTCCTTAAGGAGGTTTGAGATTTGGTGGTTACTTTAGAACAAGTTAAAAAGAATCCCGTTGTTGATATTTTCATCAGACGCAGTAATGAGTGTCTGGGAGCTTTAGGCTTTACAGAGCATGGCTTTAGACATATTAGCTTGGTAGCCAGCATCTCGAAAAACATTCTCGAACGGCTGGGCTATCCTGGGCGGATGCAAGAACTGACAGCTATTGCGGGGTATTTGCATGATATCGGCAATGTGGTGAATCGTAGTACGCACGCTGAATCGGGAGCAACGCTGGCCTATTCCATTCTCAAGGATATGGGAATGGAACCAGACGAGCTAGCGATGATTGTGGCAGCTATCGGCAATCATGATGAAAGAAATGGGCAGCCTGTCAATGTTGTGTCGGCTGCTTTGATTCTAGCCGATAAAGCTGATGTCCATCGTTCCAGGGTTAGAAATCAGGATTTTGCGACCTTTGATATCCATGACCGCGTTAATTATGCGGTCGAGCATTCCTTCCTCAGGGTGGATGAAGAAAGACGGAGCATTACTTTAGAGTTGACAATTGATATTGAAATATGTCCCATTCTGGAATATTTTGAGATTTTTATGACGAGAATGGTTTTATGCCGCCGGGCTGCTGACTTTCTCCGCTGTCATTTTGAGCTTTTTGTCAATGGAGCCAAACTACTTTAACACTGGCCGTCGTTGACACTATATTGGGTGCGGTATATAATAAACTTTGTGACAGAAGTAGCAATATACAAATAAGGGGGCCACAAAAAATCATTTTAACTATTTTTTTTATCATTCTTATTTCCAAGTTACGTTGTAATTTTCTTTTTGCTCGATATATAAGCAACTACCGCACCGAATAAAATAATCAACCAGGAGAGATAAACCCATAGCAAGAAAATGGGAATCGCCGCCAAGGTCCCATACAACAATTCATATGTAGGGAAATTCAATACGTATAACCCAAAACCATATTTCGCAAGTTC
>CAZKEO010000504.1:0-2045 GCA_964551785.1 uncultured Eubacteriales bacterium
CTAGGACTATATTTCTTGAGTAGATTTAGCCTGTGGAAGTTGCTATATGGTTTTCCCAGAGATTCTTTTGATTCGACTATCGAGTGGTTGTCGCCTATTGTCAGCTACCTTAATAACCGAAACTACCAATTCATGTTTAACGAATGGTCCTGGTACCTGTGGTATTTTGCTATTACAGTGGTGCTTTGTGGACTGAGTATTTACTTTTACCAACTAAGACATACAGAGGCCGCTGGAGAGACCTTAGCAGCAGGCTGGATACGTTGGGTCTTTAAGTATGGAGTGGCAGTTTGTGCAGCCTTAACTGGTGGTATTTACTTTTGTTCCATCAATGAAAATAGCGAGGGGCTACTTTACCTAGGCTATTTTGTGGGGGCCTCCCTAGGGTACATTGTCGCGGATATGATTGCTTATAAATCCTTTCACTTCTATCAGCGCTGGAAGGGGATCCTGGTTTTTGGTACGGTGTTTATCTTGGTGCTGGCCTTCGTGAAACTAGACCTTTATGGTTATGAAAAGTATGTTCCGGAACAGGCCAAAGTAAAAGAAGTTGTGATTAGTAACTTGAATCGGGAGGGAGCCAATGTTTCTGAAGGGCTCAAAAGTCAGGAAAATATCCAGTGGGTTCGTGAGCTCCACCAACAGATCATTGCACGAGAACAGGAAAATCGAATGCTGGAAAGGTCTGCAACTAAAAAAGCAACAGTCATTGCAGTTAGACCTGTTGATTCACTAGGTAATTTTATGCCAATAGAGTTTACCTATGAGTTAACAAATGGCAGCAAGGTCAAGCGGTCCTATCAGATTAATACTGAACGCTACCGCAAATATTTGTACCCCATATTTAGCTCCCAGGAAGCTAAAAGAAGTATGTTTGCCCGGCTCTTAAAAATAGAAGCTCTTAAAATCGATCAAATTAATGTTAACAACTTCCGTTTAGGCAAAAGTATCCGTATCTATAAGCGAGCAGAAGTAGCAGCCGCCTTGGCAGCTCTCCAAAAAGATGTCTTAAACATCTCTTATGAAGCTGCCGTCGAAGGTCGAGTACCAGCTCAGGCAAGTATCGAGTTTATATCGAAGTTTGATGGTAATAGCAATTATGCCTTCTATAATTCGAGCTACTATCCAGATTTCAAAAACTTTGAGACCTTTTTGACCAAGTATAACTACCAAGCAGAGCTCTTTTTAAGTCCAGCTTCAGTAGCGAAAGTAGTAGTTCACCGAGTCGGTCAGCAACAGGCTGTGGAAATATCTAATCAAGAACAGATTAAGCTACTCTTGACCTGGTGTAATCTTGAAGATGAACGCACCTATCAAATGCGGCGGGATCAGGGACAGAACAACGAAATGCCGGAATACTACGGTAAAATTGTTAAAAAAGATGGCAGTCAAATCTTTGTGGTGTTTGATAACACTCCAAATTCCAGAGAGGAATTTGCAAAAATGCTACCGGAGAAATAGTTTATAAATTTACCTGGTAAGGGGCATGTACTTCACCTTTTTTGCAGGGGTGAAGGAAAGCACCTTCTGCCAAAGGTCAGATTAGTATCGTAGCTACTGTAAACCCAGATCAGGTCATTCCGGAAAGCAACTATACTAATAACACAATACCGTGCCAGTATATATATAAATAACCTTCCGGCAAGGCAAGAGGGTGGGCAACTGCATCTATCGGCTTCCGCCAACCCTACAAAAACCAGAGCAGGATGGGGCTTTAGCCTTAATGTTTCTACCCAGACGGATCAATACTCCTGGACAGAAAACCACTCATCAACCGATCCTGTAACAGGGGCAACCACAACCTGGACTGACACCCATTAACGGCCATGCCCTGGGCCGCAGAAGGTGATCGCCTACTTCGCAAACGGTAAATCGGTGGAACTAGAGCGAACAAATCCTGGCCGACCGTCAGCCAATAGCTGGCAGTTACCACCTAATACGAAATCACCAGATCGGCTCAGGAAATAATACATCCTATAGACAGACACCCCAGAAAAAGGGAATGGGGGAATTGCCATTGCCTTGCTAGGTGAGGACAGGCGTTG
>CAZKEO010000505.1:0-2044 GCA_964551785.1 uncultured Eubacteriales bacterium
GTGGTAGTAGTCGTCATTTCTGTTTTTATCTGATCAATGGTTGCTATGCTGCTTTGTATGGAAGGATTTAGATTTCCAAGGTTTATTGCTCCAGCTTTAAGGCTAGAACTATCTAGTTTACCTCCATACTGTAAATCATATTGAGTAAGATTCTTCACCTCATAGCTATTATCAATAATAGCATCGGTAATAGCAGTGATTGAGCTGGACATATCTACTTTCGCGATTGCATGTTGATATGAGGCTAAGTCTGGTGGCTTTAAAGCAGAGCGATTTGATCCCACCTTCCAGTTTATAACGCCAAAGGGTTTCCCGTCATTGGTTTGCGCCCTTTCAACCAAAAAGATCAACATGTAATCTCCACTAAAGGTATAAGAAGCTGTGATTTTTACATCCTGAATGGCTGCTACAGCGAAGGTAATTGAACCATTCGCAGCATCAACAGTCACGGATGTTGCCACGTCGTTGACGTATATAACCACGTTGGATGCTGACTTGTGATACAGATTGAAGGTTTTTTTCGTACCATCACTAAAGGCGATAAATTCTTTCACAATATTACGATGGCTTGTTACATCCAATAGCCCACCCTCAGCACTTAGTATCTCACCAGAGACTAAGGCTCTGCCTGCTGTAACGTTAACTTTTAGCCCGGCAGGATTGGTAGCCGATACGATAAAGCTATCGTTGCCTGTATCTGGACTATGAAGGGTTACATTACCACTCAGTTCATGATTGTTTTGTGCATCATTATTACTTTCTTCAGCACCTGTCCTTGGACGTATATCTGTAATTTTATCCTGAGTGATTTCTGAAATTCCTGTCCATACATCAACCATGGCTAAAGGAATATAACCTGTACCAATATTGGTCGGATCAGTAGTACTTTCCAAAACGATGCCTGTACTATCAAGATAAATATAGCGGATTTGACGTTCTGAACCAGCACTGACTAACTGCAGATAGGTATATGGCACATCCAAGGGTTCATCACTGTCAATAAAAATAGCCCTACCAGCTGTCACTGCTAAGCGCAGTTCGTGGAGAGCTATTACAGTAAGTCCGTAATCAACTACATTTCTTTTACTATTTTTTTGCGAACTGAGATAACTAGTAAATTTTTCACCTAGCTTTTGTAGGTTTGCTTCTAATTGGGCAATTTTTCCGTCGTCTCCCCCTGATCGCGACCCAATCCCTATTGAATCCATAGAAGTCGTTTTTTGCTCAACCGATCGATTGATTTGCTCTTCAATCAAGTGAGATAGTTCTTTACCAAAAGGCATACAGTTACACCACCTTATATATATTTTTAAGAGTAATTACTAACTCTGACATTTAGGGAAGGTTTAAAACCTTGTTTACTTTCCGTCATTTCTTCAACAAAATAACACCCTCCTATCCCTAATAAGGAATCAACAATGTCGATGGTTTGGCAGATGTCCATATCAGGACGATAGATAACATCCATATCTAAGGTTTCTTCTAGCCTTGAAATTTCCTGTAACATTTCACCTCCCCGTTTTTTCACATCACTAAAGGAGTTTAAATAATTATCCACTTGTAATGCATTCTTTTTAAGACCGAGTTTTTTCAGCAGTTTGTAATTGCTTGAAGATATATCAATTGCCCCACCAGTAAAAGCTACTGTTAATCCAGGATTGATGACTATCACATTGTTGGCGAAACGGTCATTATGATCAGACTGGCTACGTGGCTGTTGTTTCGTTGAAATTGTGTAGTCAGCGGTAATCACACCCATAGGAGCAACTACAAACTTTACCTTTCCAGTTATACAGTCCAAGGTATAGGCTGTCGGTGCTAATACCACTCCGTCTTTATAAATAGCTACCGTCCCATCAACTATTGGAGTATTAGGAATATATAAAATATCGTTAATCCCATCTCCTATACCAATACAATTGCAGATCGAACTTGTTACCGGGATGGTGTTTTCTTCCCAAATCTGCACTTCTTTTATGGCAAAATACCAGTGATAAAAATTATCTGTACGGACTGATGTTCCAAGCCCTAAAAAACCTGAATG
>CAZKEO010000506.1:0-2043 GCA_964551785.1 uncultured Eubacteriales bacterium
TATTCCTTTCTCCATAAAAACCTTTCCCAATTTTTCCAAATAATGTATTTATTAATAGTTAAAATACTTTCGTTCCATTCATATAGACTAATTTCACGGTTTATTGCTCTTCCTTTGCTAGATTAAATAACGCGCATAAATGTAAATGTTGGCGATCAAGACTGAGAGCAACATCAGCGGAAACCCGTATTTCAGAAAGGTAACAAACTTAATGGGGTAGCCCTCTTTGCCTGACATACCGGCCACAATCAGGTTAGCACTTGCTCCAATTAAGGTGCCGTTACCGCCAAGACATGCTCCTAGGGCCAAACTCCACCAAAGTGGCTCCAGATTGCTTACGCCCATGTTGCCCATTTCCTGAATCATCGGAATCATGGTTGCTACAAAGGGTATGTTGTCTATGAAGGCAGAGGCAATTGCGCTGAGCCAGAGAATTAACATGGCTGTTGCAACGGGATCCCCTCCGGTCAGTTCTATCGCTTGGGCTGCCAATTTGGAGATTAAACCAGATTCCACTAGACCAGAGACTAACACGAACAACCCGACAAAAAAGAAGATGGTGCCCCACTCAACTTTAGTTAAGGCCTCTTCCATGGAGTGTTCTCCTGTCAGAAGTAGCAACAGGAAGGCTCCTGCCAGTGCTACCGTTGCTGATTCGAGATGCAGCAGTTGGTGCAGAAAAAAGCCCACGATAGTAAGCGCCAGAATGGAGATGCTTTTAATTAATAAGATGCGATCTGTGAGCACTTCCCGCTCATCGATTTCCATGATGCTTTGCTTTAACTCCGGCGTAGTCTTAAGCTGCTTCCGGAATAGTAATACGAAAATCGGTATCGTGACAGCCATAATGATAACTATGACAGGAGCAAGGTTGTTAATAAACGCCAGAAATGTTAATTCCTTGACAGCGCTGCCTATCATGATATTGGGAGGATCCCCAATTAAAGTGGCTGTTCCTCCGATATTGCAAGCCATGATTTGGGTAATAAGGAAGGGAATCGGATTGACTTGCAGTTGCCTGGTGATACTAAAGGTAACTGGCACTATCAGCAGGACGGTGGTAACGTTGTCCAGAAAAGCTGAGCCAATTGCCGTAATTAAGGCGAGCGAAATCATGATTCTAACAGGGTCGCCCTGGGCTTTCTTGGCTGAAACAAAGGCGATATATTTGAATAACCCAGTTTTAGCGGTAATATTAACGATGATCATCATCCCGACCAGCAGGCCTAAGGTATTAAAGTCAATGTGGTGGATAGCCCTCTCCTGATTAACGATGCCTAGGATGATCATCAGTACGCCGCCAATCATGGCCACGATGGTACGATGGATCTTATCGGCAATGATCACACTATATGTAATTAGAAAGATACCTAAGGCTAAAAGTGCTTGCTGTTCCATATTTGCCTCCCGAATTTGATTATTAGTTTTATGATTCCTCTAAAAAAAGAGGCCTAACCATGGGCTTCTTTTTCTCGAAAAAAGACGAAGAGAAGCCTTGATGACAGACTCCTCCAAAAAACGACAAGTATTCAATTATTACAATGTTAATTTATAATGATTTTGAACTAATGTCAAGAGCAAAGCGTTCGTGGCAACTTAAATGCTATTTAGGATAGAGTGAAATAAACTTAAGCTAAGTGGGGAAAAATAATTCTGAAAAGCTTTAATAAGGTTTTTTACTATACGGCACTTCTAATAGGAGGGGTTGAAATGTCTTATCACAGGGATAATGAGTTAAGGGATGCTTTGCAGAGGGAACTGGCAAACGATATCAATCTCGAGGGGTATGCCCTGCAAGCAGATGTAGTGGAAGGAGAAGTACAGTTGGTAGGCCTGGTTGACACCCTGTCCGAGAAAGAACAAGCTGAAATGATAGCAAGGAGTATTGCTGGGATCAGGAAAGTCGATAATAGCATCACTATCAGTACAGACGGTGATATTGCCGATAGTGCGGTGGACTTTGAAGTGGCTGAAGAACTAAATGCCAGTCCTAAAGTAGACCGAAAACATCTTGGCGCTAAAAGTGGGGCAGGGGTAGTGACG
>CAZKEO010000507.1:0-2034 GCA_964551785.1 uncultured Eubacteriales bacterium
CTGTTCCGGGTGGCGTATTCATCAGAAAGCATTACCACTGTGACACCAAAGGCATCCCGTAAATATTCCAATTCTTCGACAAATTTTTCCGCATTGCGTTCCCGATAACTGCGATGCCAAAACTTTTGTTGGGAACAAAAACTACATTCATTGACACAGCCCCGTGAAGAATTCACAATCCCTAAGCGAGACCCTGGCATGACATAAAAGGAGTAGTCTTCCCACTCCACCAAATCCCAGGCAGCAATTAGGCTGTCCAAGTCTTCGATAAAAGGCCGAGGTGGATTGACACGAAGTGTACCCTCTTCCTGATAAGCAATTCCTAGTACATTCATCAAGCCTGTGCCTGCCGGAAAGCCCGTAGCAGGAATAGGAATAGCACTAGCAGTTGCAGTTGCAGTTGTTAAGCCCCCTGGGCTATCTAAAGCAGCGCCAGTAGGATTACCTTGCGCATTGGAAGCTAAGACCTGCATCAGTTCAGGGGTAGTAATTTCCCCTTCTCCCCTGATGACAATATCTATGATATCAGCATGTTGCTGGAGTAGGTCCTCATAACAAAAATTAGCGTGGATCCCTCCCAGTAAGGTAACAAGCTGGGGATTTACTGCTTTGGCCACTCTTAGTACCTCTAAAGCAGCATTAATAGAGGAGGTGTAGGCAGTTGAAGCCACATAATCAGGTTGAGATTGCTGAATACGCTCTTTAATCTGCTCAATAGTATGTCCCTTAGTCATAGCGTCATAAATTTCTACTTCAAAACCAGCCGCTCGGACATGACCAGCTATGTACACAAAACCAATATGGGGCCAACTTCCGGCAGCTTCGACTACTCCAGCATGGTAGGGTGGAGTTATCAGTAACAGTTTAGGCATGGTTGAGCCTCCTCGTTAAATTACATTTCTGTCTTTAGGGATTTAGTGCTTTTTCCTTAAAAGTTACTTCTGTGATCTTCCACTTGTTATCCTCTTTAACCACAATGTATGTTACATCGTATCCTAACTTTTCCGGTTTGTTAATACTTTGCTTGCTAACGAGGTCTAAATATTGATAGCTCCAGAGCTCTTCGGTATTAACCTGTACCCCTGATTCATACAGTTTTAAAGCTCCAGCAGCTGGTACGCGTAAATCCATTTGGTGTTCCTGGTCGTACCGTTCTATTAAAGCTTGCCAGTCACTCTTTGTTAAGTTTTTCAGAGCTGTAATTTTCAGCTTTTTTAACTGAGCATCTACAAGCTTATGCTCCTCAGCCATTTGGTTGATGAAGATATCGACCCGACCAATTTCCCGTTCTGTAGCAACATCTTTTAGGATTTTTGCATCAGACTTAAGGGCTAACTGCAGGGTGTTATTATACTGCTTAATGGTCTCCTGAATTAAAGCCTCGTCAGACGTGGGCTGACTTGCTTTGGTACAACCTGAAAGCATCAGTAGTGACATAATTAAGCAGGTGCACAGTAGCCGTCTCATTGCTTCACCTCGTAAATATTAGTCCAAATAGGGAGAGTGGTGAGTTAGGTAAACCAGACCAATCCCAAAGATCGTAAATAACAGGATTAGAAAAGCAACAAGCGCAAACCAAGCTGCTTTTTCACCCTTCCAGCCGTGCATTCTACGAAGGTGTAAGTAGATTCCATAAATAATCCAGGAAATTAAGGACCACACTTCTACCGGGTCCCAACTCCAGTAACTACCCCAGGCATCATTCGCCCATATTGCCCCGGCTGCTATCATAATTCCAATCATTATAAAGCCAAATCCGATAAAACGGTAGCTTATTTCGTCAACCAGTTCAGGCTCTGGTAACTTGTCATTCCAGCCAGACATAAACTTAAACTGCTTGTTTAGCAACAGAAAAACCCCAGCCAAGGTTGTTCCTATTAAACAAGCTCCATAAGCTATTTTAGCAAAAAAGATATGGACAAACAACCAAAAGGTATGAAAGGTCTCTGGTAAAGGTCTAAGCTCATTTGATGATAATACTGCCATACCGAGCAATAAAAAGGATGCCGGCATCATAATTATTCCCAAGGGTCT
>CAZKEO010000508.1:0-2030 GCA_964551785.1 uncultured Eubacteriales bacterium
TAAAGAATTTGCATTCAGGCATTTAACCATAAGGGTCGGTTAAGTGCTAACGTCGCAGCGTTGGTTAAATCCTGAATAAGCAAATTATTTAATGCGTCCTATATAGTAAAAATTATAATACACAACGAAAGAGGTAGCCAATATGACTACTTATAATACAGCTGGCACATGTGCCACGGAAATTGATTTTGATCTAAAGGATGGAATTGTGAACAATGTACGCTTTAAAGGGGGCTGTCCAGGAAACCTACAAGCCATCAGCGTCTTACTGGAAGGTATGCCTGCTACGGAAGTTGTCAAAAAACTCCAAGGCATAACCTGTGGTAACAAAACCACCTCCTGCACCGATCAGCTAACAAATGCCTTATTGGAGCAGATGAAGAAATAAGAAAAAAACCTAAGCATCCTTAAATAGTATAAGCGTAGGTTAAATGTTATACTCTCTAATACAGCAAAAACCCTGAATATCTCTTAGGAGATACTCAGGGTTTTAGTTTGCCCCTATAACTTCGTTGTTATAACTTTCCCTAGGTCATTGATACTGCTAGACAGCTGCTCCAGCTTACCTTCGATGCGTACCAGTAAATAAACTGAAATCACCATGGGAAAACCATAATTCGCTGCATAGATCAGCAGTTGATCCATTTTTTCTCCTTTCCAAGTGGTGCAGCTAAATCCTCTACGCCAATACTACACTGTCTTTGCTACGAATACGTGCTTCCACTACCTGTACCAAATCCCCACTTTTTGTGTTGAAGATATTTTTGGTTACGATGTCCTGCATAACAGCCTTAACTTCTGTCAAAGTCAGATTCTCTTTAGCATCCACCATACTCAAAGTCACTTCTTTACCACTGCCATTACGAAAAACCATTTCCAATGTTTTTACCATTGTATATCACCTCCTCTCTTTACCATCCACCCCGCTACCTATGGATGCTAGCCATTAACCAACGAACCCTCATCTAGCCGAGAAATACTCGTTACCGGATATTTTTGCAACTTAGCCAATCCTTCGGCAATTGCATAGATATCACTGTCAACAGCACTGGCTTTTACATTTTTATAGGTCCGTTGACGATAGGTTGGCTGATTACTGGCACTCACACCAGCTTGAACAGTAATAATCATGCGACTACCTTGGGGCACTTTATTCACTGCCATATTTTCCACCTCCTTTCACATTAATCCTAAGGCAGGATGTGTAAACATCTTCCTTATCAGTTACTGCCTTATATCTTTGTACATTCCAGCACAGGATTTTTTTAAACTAGTAAGTCCACGTTGCCGCAAATTATATACACCTTGAGGTGTTATTCCCAGTTCAGCTGCTACAGCGGTTAAGCTTTCATGCTCTAAAACCGTTCGCTCAATCACCCGCCCTTGCTTCTCAGGCAATAAGGCTACCGCTGCCCTAAGTTCCTGAGATATCCATTGCAGTTCTACTTCTCCCGCCACATCCGTACCATCGACCAGCTGCCCTAGCATAGATAGGCCCTCTTCATCCCCGCCACCATCCAACTGCGCTTCCTGATCCCAACGACGCCGCTCCCGCTTAAATAAATTCCATATCCCATACTTCACCCGGCTCTCTATATAACCAGCAAACTGGACACCAGACTTTTCATCATATTGCCGAATTCCCTGGATAACTTCTAGCCACCCTTGTGACTCAGCCTCCTGGGCAATAGACCGTACATGAGACTGAAAGGCATACTTTTTGACTAAACCTATAAATCGCCTACAGATCTCACCCACTGATTGCTCATCACCCGCCTGAGCCTTCTTGACCAGTATGATTAACTCCATGACTCTCACCCTTTGGCGAGAAACCGGTTCCTCTTATATTAGCGCTGGCTTTACTCTACCATTTCATTTTAGGCAAAACAAAAGCCGACCTACGTGTCACTAGACACACAAGTCGGCTTGGGATGAAAGAAAAACATACCAAATTTAATTGTCACCCTCTGTTAACTCGAGCCAAGTATCATATTTTTCGGCTAGATCAGCTTGGGCCTTACTGTATTCAT
>CAZKEO010000509.1:0-2027 GCA_964551785.1 uncultured Eubacteriales bacterium
TTATTAGATAAGATCATTCTAGCAGCCGGATTTAAGCTGGAAGAGGTCCATATTGCAACTATCGTGAAATGTCGTCCCCCGGCAAACCGTGTTCCTACTATAACAGAAGCTAGGCTATGCCTGCCTTGGCTGATGCGCCAAATCCAACTAATTAAGCCCAAGATTATCGTATGTTTAGGCGCGACCGCAATTCAGGGTCTGTTAGATCCCAACTTAAAAATTACCCAAGTCCGGGGTCGTTGGGCTGAACGGAACGGGATTCTAATTATGCCAACCTACCACCCGGCAGCGTTGCTGAGAGATGAGAGCAAAAAGCGACCAGTCTGGGAAGACTTCAAGCAAATCAGTAAAAAATATCAATTTTTAAAATAATTACCAACATATAATTTCCACCTGGCTGTCCCATACTAACACTAAATAAAAATGCCAGGAGTGGATGCTGATGCGTAAGTTCTCAACACGCTTAAAATTTATGATATTATTAGTTTTTGGAATCATAGGCTTGGCAGTGCTGTTTTCTGGCTGTGGCCGCAAGGGTGAGAAGAAGCCTGCTCCTAAAGAAGAACCACCTGTCAAAATCGGAATTGCCATGGCTACGATGGAAGGTGATGGATATGCCGCGCTAAAAAAGGCCATGGAAAAACTGAAAAAGGAAGAAAAAGCTGATTTGGTCTGGATGGACGCCAAAAATGATCCGGCTACCCAAGCCAAGCAGATCGACGAATTAGTGAAAAAAAAGGTCAAGGTTATCATACTGCATATGGTCGATCCCAAAGAGGGAAGAAAGTTAGTAGGTAAGCTCCAGGAGCAAAAAATTCGGGTGATAGCAGTGGAACGGCTGCCTGAAAATGTTGGTTTAGATGGATATGTTACTCCTGATTACTTACGGGCAGGCGAACTACAGGGAAAATTTATTGCCAAAGCAGTTACCAAAGGCACTGTATTGCTAGTTCGGAGTTCCTCTGAAACCCAGTCAGATAAACTACTGCGGACAGGTTTTCTGCAAGGGTTGGGAACAATGCCAAATTTAGTACTGAAAGAAGTTCTGGTTAAAGAAAGCACGAAGCCCAAAGCAATTGAGGCTGAAGTACTGAAAGCCTTAAAGGAGAATCCTGCAGTGGAGGCAATTGTCACCCAGACTGGTTTTCAAACTTTGGGTTTAGGTAAGTATTTGCAGTCAAAGGAACAGCAAAAACGGGTCAAGCTGATAACTACAGTAGGCTTAGGGGCGGACAAAAGTGCTGCCCTCGCTTTAGCTGAAGGTAATCATGATGCTGAAGTAGATACTCGGCCGGATTTAATTGCTTATTATGCTCTCAAAGGAGCCAAGTTACTAGCTAAAGACCAACATCTCGATTATGATCAGCGCATCAAAAACGATGAAAGTGATGTTCCTACCAAAGTAATCCCAGTACGCCTAGTTAAAGAGGATAATCTTTATCTGCTCACCGAGCGTTGGGGCGATTTGAAAAAGGAAGCTCAAAAAGCAAAAAAAGAAGCTGAAAAGAAGCAAAAAGAGGCTGAAAAAAAGGCGAAAGAGCAAAATAGTGGAGCTAAGGTCAAAATAACTGACGAAGGCAAGGGGGACTCCGGGCAAAAGAAAAGCTCCGGCGAAAAGGAAAGTTCCGGACAACAAGGTGATCAAGCAAGTAAGGATCAGCCTAAGAAAACTAAATTGATGATTAAAACGAAAGAGGGCAAAACCATCGAAATAGAGGTAGATGGAGAGATTAAAGAAATCACAACTCAAGCGGGGACTGGCGGGTCTTCCTCTCCAGAAGGAAAGCAAGGTGAGGGAGGAAGCTCGAACGGTGCGCAATAGCACTTGAAATGCTTGTCTCCCATGAGTTAAAATAAGGTGTAATATTCCACCGCGCTAAATACTACCTGAGCAATATGAGGAGGAGAAGAACTTGTTTGAGAAGTACCAACTGCCGACTAAGGGCGAAAAAATCACTATTCAAAATGGTAAACTACAGGTACCTAATAATCCCATTATTCCTTTTATCGAGGGTGACGGTACAGGT
>CAZKEO010000510.1:0-2021 GCA_964551785.1 uncultured Eubacteriales bacterium
AGTGTTATTAAGCCAATATACTTCCAATTCAGCCTTACCCCGGTAATTACCACGATACTCGATCGGAATGGAAAACTGCTCCCATTCGATACTATTCATGGGCATCCGGATAGTTTTTCTGGCCAGTACCGCTGCTTTGTTATCTTTGATATAAGCCCGAATATACTGTCCAGGAACCCTAGCAGTTCCGGTCACAGTAAATATTGGCTTAACTTTAGCACCTTTGGTAGGCGTAATAACCTTTAAATTTGGGCCCTTTTCTTCCAATACTTGGGCAATCTTTGCTGGAGTCGGTCCCCAGATTAATTCCTTAAGCTGTCCCCCATACATGACTGTCAAAACCAAGAGTAAAATGACTAGTAGGCTAATGTTTTTCTTGTTCATTCTTTATCCCCATTTCCTACTGCGTAATTAATGGGGCCGGGGTGGTCATCTGACTACCCACGGCCCCAGTAACTGTACTAATGCCTATCTGTCTCTTACAATGTTACTGTTTACCGCGGCTTGAGCTGCAGCTAATCTTGCAATTGGTACCCGGAATGGGGAGCAGGAGACATAATCCATGCCAACTTCTTGACAGAAGTTGATGGATTTAGGTTCACCACCATGTTCGCCACAAATACCAATTTTAATCTTCGGCTTAGCTGATCTGCCTAGGTCATTTCCTATTTTGATAAGTTTGCCCACGCCTTGGACGTCTAATACCACAAAGGGGTTTTCGTCCAGAATTTTTTTGTCGATATAGGCTGGGAGGAATTTCCCTTCAGCATCATCTCGGCTGAAACCAAGCGTGGTCTGAGTCAAGTCGTTGGTGCCATAGGAGAAGAAATCCGCATAAGGAGCGATTTCGTCTGCGGTCAGGCAGGCTCTGGGCAATTCAATCATCGTTCCTACAGACACTGGGAAGTCAACTCCGGTTTCTTCCTTCACAGCTTTGGCAACATCTTCACTAATGCCACGGAGCATCTTAAGTTCCTGAACATTGATAATTAACGGAATCATAACTTCAGGCTGAGCATCGACACCCTCTTTGATCAACTGAGCAGTTGCCTGGAAGATAGCTCTAACTTGCATGGCATAAATCTCCGGCCAAGTAACACCTAACCGACAGCCACGGTGACCGAGCATAGGGTTAAATTCATGCAGGGAGCGGACTTTTCTAAGCAGATCTTCCTTAGCTTTGAGAGCTATGGGATCTTTGCCAGTCAGCTTCAGTTCAGTTATTTCAACTAACAGTTCTTCACTGTTTGGTAAAAATTCATGTAAAGGAGGGTCAAGCAAGCGAATATAAACTGGGAAACCAGCCATGGCTTTTAAGATGCCATAGAAATCGTCTTGTTGAATAGGCAATAACTTATCTAAGGCTACCTGACGCGCTTCGTCTTCTTCGGCCAGAATCATTTCCTGGACGATTGGGAGTCGGTCTTGGGCCATGAACATGTGCTCAGTGCGGCACAAGCCAATACCTTCAGCACCAAATTCTCTGGCATTCAAAGCATCTTCAGGAGTATCGGCATTAGCACGTACAGTCATGGTGCGAATATCATCAGCCCAACTTAAAAGTACTTTGAATTCTTCGGAGATTTCGGGATCAATCATGGGCACTTCACCCAGAATTATTTTACCACTGGTACCATCAATAGTTATGAAGTCTCCCGCTTTAACTTCGAAGTTACCTACCCGGAAGATACCAGCTTGATAATTGATTTTAATTGCTTCACAACCACAGACACAAGGTTTACCCATTCCCCGAGCCACAACCGCAGCATGGGAAGTCATCCCGCCCCGGCTGGTCAGGATGCCCTGAGCCGCCACGATGCCATGAATGTCATCAGGAGTTGTTTCTGTCCGTACTAAGATAACTTTTTCACCGTTGACGCCCATTTTCTCAGCTTCATCAGCATTAAATACTACGTGACCTGAAGCTGCCCCAGGAGATGCAGTCAGACCAACGGCAATATGCTCAAGTTTGGCTGAAGGGTCGATCCGGCGGTGGAGCAGTTGGTCAAGTTGAGCAGCAT
>CAZKEO010000511.1:0-2018 GCA_964551785.1 uncultured Eubacteriales bacterium
CCGCCCGGGGTATGTGTGGGGCTGTTCAATAAAGCCTAGATCCTCTAAGTCCGCCATTTCATTACGGACAGTAGCTGGACTAACTCCCAATTCATATTTTCGGGCCATCGTCCGAGACCCCACAGGTTCGGCAGTAGCTATATAATCCTGAATGATCGCCAACAAGATTCTTTTTTTACGGTCATCCATTTGCATCGGAGTACCACCCCCTTGTTAGCACTCACCCTTAACGAGTGCTAATCTTGCATTTAAAAAATACCACTTTTAGGGTTGTTTTGTCAAGGGCCCGCTAGCCTTTTATGCATGCTTTGTCTACTATCCTTACATAAATGCAGCAAAGACTTCGTTGGCGAGGAGCAGACCCTTGGAAGTTAGCCGTAAGACTTGCGGAGTCTCTTCCAGCAGGCCTAGTTGACTGTATTTGGTGATAACTTCACCGTAAAGATCTTTTAGCTCCGAGCCGAAACTGTGTCGAAAATCGGCTTTATCGATCCCTTTTAATAAACGCAATCCCAGGAACAGGTATTCAGCCCTGGCATCGTCTGAAGTTAGCAGGTCTTTGTCTGCTAGCGGCCGTTGGTGCTGCTTTAGTAGCTCCGTATAAATTGCTAGGTCGGTGACATTGGCAAGACGGTAGCCACCCATTAGCGAGTGAGCAGCCGGCCCTAAGGCTAGGTATTCCTCCAATTGCCAGTAAGTCAGATTATGGCGGCATTCCCTTCCAGGCAGAGCAAAATTCGAAAGCTCATAGTGGGTATAGCCCGCTGTAGTTAATTGCCCGCACGCTTCCAAATACATATCAGCCTCCAGGTCTTGGTCACAAGGCGCAAGGCGTTGCTCCTGCCAAGCCTGGTACATGGGTGTGCCTGGTTCTAGTTTTAAGCTATAGGCAGAGAGGTGTTCCACCTTGGCCTGGATGGCCTGCTGTAAACTGTCTGTCCAATCCTCCATCGTCTGGCCGGGTAAGCCATACATCAAATCCAAACTAAGATTGTCAAACCCAGCTGTGCGGGCATAATCGAATGTCTGGTAGATGGCCGCAGTATCATGAATTCGGCCAATCGTTTGAAGTAAGCGGTTCTGGAAGGCTTGGGCACCGATACTTAAGCGGTTGACACCTACCTGGTGCAGGGCTTGCAGTTTCGCCAAATCCACTGTACCAGGATTAGCTTCCACAGTAACTTCAACTTCAGTATCCCAGTTAAAGTATTCCCTGGATTTTTGGAGGATATTAGCTATTTGTGCTGCCGACAAACAAGTTGGGGTGCCACCGCCCAAAAAGACGGTCTTAACCTGCCGCTGGGGCGCACTAAGCCCGTAACTGACCAAAGCCATCTCCTGCTCGAGGGCGTGGAGATAGACCTTAGCCTGAGCAGGCTGATAGGGATAGGAAATAAAATCACAGTAGCCACACTTTTGGCGGCAAAACGGTATGTGGATGTAAAGACTAATCGACATATGTATCACCTGTTAGTTAAAGAATATGTAACGTTATAGCTGGGGCTGTAAGCCAAGCTAGCTTATTCATATTATCTTCTTTTGCCAATTATATCAAGGCTTTCTAAGGGTACAAATGATTACTGTATTGATTCGATTGTTTTTTAGTGGGTACCATTTTGTAATAATTAATCATTCGCTATTGGTGTGCCTTTGTTTCAGAATGGAACCACCTCCCACGATTTTTACACCGTGGGAGGTGTCTCTTACTTTTGGGAAACTTATAACGTTATTTTTCTTACAATATTCTTTCTAAGCTCTTTTTTAAACTTTGATAATGCCAATTCATATGATCAAGCTCTGCTTCAATTAATATTAACCTAAATTCCCGTTGAATTATAACATGTTGGGCGGATTAACACCGAAACACTTATAGATACGTTGTTGCTTCGTAGTAATTTCACTAATGTGATGTCGTTGCCCTTGGTAGTCAAACCTTTCTAAGATGTCCAGATCATCCAACAAGGTCTGCATAGAGTAGTTTTTATACAATTGGTTCTCTTTCATGCACTTATGAATGT
>CAZKEO010000512.1:0-2011 GCA_964551785.1 uncultured Eubacteriales bacterium
CTATCGCAGGTAGTCCTCGTAGTATGGGTATTGATTCGGAGGGTGTATAAGATGCCATTATCTAAACGTAGACGTGCTATTAATGAATTAGTTAAGCCGGGAAAACCTTATAGCTCCTCAGAAGCTATTGAAATAATCAGACAAATTAAAAAAGCCAAATTTAATGAAAGTGTAGATGTGGCAGTGAATCTAAGTGTTGATCCCCGCAAGCCCGACCAGGCAGTCCGTGGTTCAATTTTATTGCCTCATGGTACGGGTCGTACGGTCAGAATTGCTGTATTTACTTCTGCTACACACGCTGATGCTGCAAAAAAAGCTGGTGCGGATTTAGTGGGCTTAGAAGATCTTGCAGAACAAGTAAAAGCTGGAAAAATTGAGTTTGACGTTCTGCTTGCTACACCTGATGCCATGAGAGTGGTGGGTCAGTTAGGCCAGATCTTGGGGCCTCGTGGTTTAATGCCTAACCCAAAAGATGGCACAGTAACGGCAGATATTGCTAATGCTGTAAAAAACGCTAAGATAGGCCAGGTTCGTTACCGTACAGATAAGGCTGGTATCATCCACTGCACAATAGGTAAGGTGGATTTTGAACCCAAGGCACTGGCAGAAAATCTTCAGGCCATTTTGGGAGCTCTCAAGAAGGCTAAGCCAAGCTCTTCCAAAGGCAATTACTTTAAAAAGATTACTTTATCCACAACAATGGGACCGGGCTTGGTGCTCGATATCTCGGATCTTTCATTGTAGTGTGTCAATCCCGGCGGAGCTGGGATGAAAGATTTTGACGTGGCTTTGCTTATACCAATGCCCGTCAGAGACCGTAGGTGTGCTAGCGAGAGTTGGCACTTAATAGTCGGAAGTTGCGTAAACCTACGCAGACGGTAGTACCAGGGATTGGTAATGCTGTATAGGAAGCAAAACGAATTCGTTTTGTGATGTGTGACAAATGGCAATGTTTTTGGAGGTAAGAAACTGTGGTATTAAAGCTGGAAGACAAAAAAGCCATTGTGAATGAGGTTGCCGATGTTGCACGGCAGGCTGTTTCTCTTATTGCTGCTGAATATAACGGACTGACTGTTGGCCAGTTAACCGAACTTAGGAAAACGGCTCGTGAGTCAGGCGTTTATATGCGTGTAGTGCGAAATACACTGGCACGTAGAGCGCTGGATGGAACGCAATTTGCCTGTATGCAAGATAAACTGGTCGGTCCACTGTTACTCGCATTTTCGAAAGAACATCCGGGTGCAGCTGCACGCGTATTTAAAACTTTCATTAAGGATAATGAAAAGCTCAAGGTGATGGCGTTGGCTCTGGATAACCAGGTACTGCCACCGTCTGGATTGAATACCTTGGCAAGTTTGCCAACGCGTGATGAAGCGATTGCCCTGATGATGTGCGTCATGAAAGCACCGATTACAAAGCTGGCGCAAACATTGACAGAACCTCATGCCAAATTGGTTAGAACGATCGCAGCAATTCGCGATGCGAAACAAGCCGCTGCATAACGTAAACGGGTTAAATTTAGTAACTTTTTAAAGATTGGAGTGTTTAGAAATGGCCGTAAGTAAAGAAGATATTTTAGATGCAATTTCAAATATGAGCGTTATGGACGTAGTTGAGTTAATCAAGTCCATGGAAGATAAATTCGGTGTGTCAGCTGCTGTTGCGGTTGCTGCTGCTCCTGCTGCTGGCGCTGCTGCCGCAGTTGAAGAAAAAACCGAATTCAATGTCATTTTAGCTAAAGCTGGTGACAACAAGATTAATGTTATCAAGGTAGTACGTGAAATCACTGGCCTTGGACTGAAAGAAGCAAAAGATCTTGTTGAAGGCGCACCAAAGGCAGTCAAGGAAGGTTTGCCAAAGGCTGCAGCTGAAGACATCAAGAAGAAATTAACTGAAGCTGGAGCAACGGTTGAGATTAAGTAATCTCCTGTTCTATTTTCAGGTGTTTTTTGTGTTATGGCCGGTGATGATATGTCGCCGGCTTTTCCTTCTCGCTTTGTAGCTAGCTGAT
>CAZKEO010000513.1:0-2009 GCA_964551785.1 uncultured Eubacteriales bacterium
CGCTTTGGACGGATAAATAAACCCAAACGATGTTGGTGTCCCAAGGGCGTTCGACCCACGGTCCCCTGTCAAATCGTAAGGGAATATACTTATGCCTATGCGGCAGTTTCCCCACTAGACGGAAAAATGGTTTCACTCGTGTTGCCTTATGCCAACACCGATTGCATGAACATATTTTTAAGAGAAGTATCCGATCGATATCCTGATGACCACATCGTAATGGTTATGGACTGTGCAGCATGGCACCGATCTAAAACACTTAAGATTCCAGACAATATAGAAATCTATCCTTTATTACCGTATAGTCCAGAACTAAATCCAGTGGAGCATATTTGGGATGAGGTCCGAGAAAAAGGGTTTTTGAACGAAGTTTTTAATAGCATGAAAGATGTTGAAAGTAGACTTTGTGACACCTTATTTGATTTAGAAACTGACCATAAGAGGGTCAAAAGTATTTCAGGATGGGACTGGATAATGTCCATGCTTTAGAAGCTAATTAGTATTAATGAATGTAAAGAAGTTTGTATATACGATTATTAACCATGATGTTCAGGAGGTATTATGTGAAAAAACTGCTATGTCTCATCTTTATCTTGTTCTCTTTTGGGGCTGTTGTAGTTCCGGCTAGTGCAGCAGTCCAGGTAAATGCTGTTACGGTTTTGGTAGACGGTTTAAAAGTAAATTTTGACGTTCAGCCAGTTATCACACAGGGCAGGACGCTAGTTCCATTCCGAGCGATTGCTGAAGCTTTGAATATTCAAGTTAGTTGGGATAATACAACTCAAACTATAACCGCTGTCTCCGAAAATAAAAACATTAGTCTCCAGGTAAGCCGGAAAACAGCTGTTGTCAATAATATCCTGGTTAATCTGGAAGTAGCCCCATCGATAGTTAAGGGTAGAACCCTAATTCCTCTGAGATTTTTTACTGAAAACACAGGTTGCACCGTTCTTTGGGACGAAGCTACCAACACTATTAAAATAAGCTCTCCGGTAAAAGCAATGACAGTAACCGGTTTCTATGCCTTAGGTGATAGCAAAACCAGTAGTTGGAGCAACTTATTTGGGGTTAGTTATCCTGAGACAGCCACGGGGAACACTGACTTAATAAGTAAAATGGCTTTAGGTTGGTACAGCCTTGATCCCAATGGTAATCTGCTTACTAACAGCGGGACTGGCTGGCAAAAACCGTCCGGGTGGGAAAATGTTTTGGCGGCTGCGGATACATTCGGGATAAAGACTGAAATGGTCATTCATCTGCCTGACAGAGATGCTACTTTTAATACCATCATGGCTGATGATAATAAGCTAAATAATGCAGTTACCGCTATTGTTAATGAAGCAGCCAGTTATCAAGGTGTAAATCTGGATATTGAAGGACTGGGTTGGAAGGAGAAAGATGCCGAATTAGTTGCAGTGAGAGATAATTATACACGTTTTGTCAGGATGCTGTCTGAACAGCTTAAGCCATCTGGTCGCCAACTAATCTGCACTCTTCACCCCCCGAATAGTGCCTACAAGGGTTATGACTACAAAGCCCTCGGATTATCTGCTGATCAAATCATTATTATGGCTTATGATTATGGTCAGCAGCCTGAACCGGTGACACTGGTTAATCAGGCTGTCGAGCAGGCTCTTAAAGATGTTCCTGCCAACAAAATCCTGCTTGGAATTTCTATCCCCAATGAAACCGCAGATAGTATAAAGACTAAAATAGGCATAGCAAAGCGATACAACCTTGGCGGAATAGCATTATGGAGGTTAGGTTTAATATCTCAAGAAATGTGGGATGCATTGAGAACCACTGTTCAGGCTAGAGAGGTAACTATTTAGATTGCTTTGACGATATTCTCAGCAGAGCACCCCTTGCGGGTTGAAAAACCATAAAGTCTGGTTAAGAGATAAAAAAGATTGGTTATAAATCATGGTTGTACCTGGTGAAAGCCTGGATACAGCCATGTTTTTTTAAACGTATAGGAAAGTATAGAATTTTTTGACCTTTGAGCCCTT